>JBLHJZ010000485.1:0-4383 GCA_047619515.1 Saprospiraceae bacterium
AGCAACTTTTGCTGAGCTTTGCTCAAATCCTGGTAAGGCCGATGTACGGGAAAATCAAACTTATGGGCAACACTCAAAAATTCTGTTAACCACAGACCTAGTTTTTCGCCCTTCCAACATGCTATAGCACCTTCATATACGGATTGAGCCCGGATAGGGATTACCTTATCTTCATCAATACCCATGACCTTACCATAACCTTCGCATTTCGGACAGGCACCAAAAGGATTATTATAATTAAAAAGCTGTGGGCTGGGTTCTATAAACTCCATGTCGTCCAGTTCAAAACGATTATTGAACCGCCCATTAGATTTTTTACCGGAGATTTCGATTATACACTCTCCTTCACTTTCGTAGAAGGCAGTCTGGATGGAATCAGCCATCCGTTTTGTATTCTCCTCGTCTTCTTTTTTAACGATAAAACGATCAATAAGGATTTTGTAATCTTTATCCTGAATGGATGAAATGAGTGCCTGTTTATCAACTTTGTCATCTTCGAGCACCTCTTCGATACGTGAAAGTTCTTTACCTATTTGAATCCGGGTATATCCTTTTTGTAAAAGCAGGCTTAGCTCCTGTTCCAGTTTACGATCCGTATATTTATGCTGGAGCGGAATAAAAAGCTGCACTTTATTCCCTTCTTTGGAAGCGTTGATAAAATCAACCACATCTGACACTTCATGCTTTTTTACTAATTTACCGGAAACGGGGGAGTAAGTTTTTCCAATACGGGCATATAACAGGCGGAGGAAGTCGTAAATCTCCGTCAAAGAACCAACCGTAGACCGAGGATTACTGGTGCTTACTTTTTGCTCAATAGCAATAGCCGGGCAGATACCTTTAATGTAATCGACGTCAGGTTTTTTCATTCGCATCAAAAACTGACGGGCATAAGAGCTCAGACTTTCGACATATCGGCGTTGCCCTTCAGCATATAAGGTGTCCATAGTAATAGAAGACTTACCCGATCCGGAAACTCCGGTGACGACAACCAATTTATTTTTAGGAATCTCGAGATCAATATTTTTGAGATTATTGGCTCTTGCTCCTTTTATAGAGATGTATTTATAGCTTTTGTCCAATTTTGGTCGTTCGAGAACGGCAATATCTTTTTTCTTCGGCATGTTTGATTGACCTTTTTTTGTATTATAAACAAGAAAATGAAAGTAGAGTTTTCTGATTAATAAACAAAGAAGTTTTAATTAATTCCCGGTGGCGATTTATGTTGCATACCTTTCTATATACCAAGGCAGGCCTAAAGGGACTCCTAATCTTAGCAAAAGAGCGAAAAGAGGGAAGTTTTATTTTTGGAGGCTACACCAAATATTAACAGGAGAGCAGGAAAGATAAAAACTGATCCGGAATTATATTTCGCCCGACTAACAATTTCGGAATATTATTCTAATGCGATTGGGCAGATATTAAATTTTAGTAAATTAAATAGGGCAAAAGGTTGATTTATTGATAAAACATTCCCATTTTTGAGTCCGATAGAGAATTAACGCTTCGTTAAATTTCTGTTAAGATAAGTTTAAAATACACGAACCGGTAGGTTTATGGAAAATTTGGATTTATCTTTGGAGAGAGAACGGTAAGAAATTATTGTTTTTTTATTTTTTTTAACTCATTTAAATCATACGCTATAGACGGTAAACTTCTACACTTAGTATTTTTTCATTAAGCGAAAAATAGGATAGTTATGCAAGTTATGCCAATTAGCGATCAGCAGCTTATAGCGCTGTATTTAGAAGGAGACGAACGTTCATTTGAGATTCTTCTCACCCGTCACCGTCAAAAAATCTACACTTCGATTTATCTTTTTGTCAAAGACACTGCTCTTGCGGAAGATATTTTCCAGGAAGTTTTCATTAAAATTATTGATACCCTAAGAAAAGGGAAATACAACCACGAAGGTAAATTCGTTCAGTGGGCGATGCGTATTTCTTATAATATGTGTGTCGATTATTTCCGTCGCAATAAGCGACGACCCAAAGTTGCCCCAACCGATACTTTTGATATATTTGATGTGTTGCAGGTGTCAGATGACAATGCTGAACAACGCATCATCAAAAGCCAGACTCATGAAAAAATCAGGAGCCTAGTGGATCAGCTACCTCCCGAGCAAAGAGAAGTGGTTATTCTCCGACATTATGCAGATATGAGCTTCAAAGAGATTGCAAAATTGACCCGGGTAAGCATTAATACTGCTCTTGGAAGAATGCGATATGCTTTGATCAATATCCGTAAGATGGTGGAAGAAAGAGAAGTAATCCTCCAATAGTAGCGCTAAGGAGGCGTTTGGTATAACGCAATCTAATAAATCTCTAAGCAGGATAGTGCTATGGTTTTTGACCGTGGCACTATTTTTTTTAACTAAAGATTGGCTACGCTTCTAACATTGGACATCGTACAAGTGTGGCAGATAGCTATTGGCTATTAGCGCTCTTTAATGCATTAGAAGTGAGGCTAAAAGCTAATTGCCTGTCCAAGCTTAGAAGGGTGATCTAAAGATTGTCTATGTGGCTAAGCGCCATGGATGCGAAAGTCAGTGTCAGAAAAAATCCTAGCATATCCGTGATAGTTGTCAAAATCGGCCCGGAAGCTAAAGCTGGATCTACCCCAAAGCGTTTTAAAATCAAAGGTACCGTACCTCCAATAGACACCGCGACTACCGTATTAAGTGCCAACGCCCCTCCGACGACCAAGCCCAAGACAATACTTCCTTTCCATAGCCATGCGGCAAAGCCAATTAACAAACCAAGGATCAAACCATTGATAAGGCCGACAGAAATTTCCTGTGCCCAGACCCTTAGTGCTTCCACAGGTTTCACCACACCCAGAGATAATTCGCGCATACTGACCGCCACTGCCTGGTTTCCTGAACAGCCGCTCATATCAGAAATGATAGGTAAAAATACAGCTAAAGCAATTACAGATGTAAGGACATCCTGATGCATAGCAATAACACTGGCGGCAATAATATTCAGAAAAATATTTACCGACAACCAGGAAAGCCGTCGTTTAGCACGGAGTAAAATAGGCATCGTTCGAAGTTCGTCTCCTCCTATAATACCCTGGGATTCAAGGTGTTCGTAGGTGATCCGATCAGAATTCGCTTCCAAAACACTCCTCCTAAGCACAATGCCAATCAATTTTTGCATATGGTCAATAACCGGTACACCATAGAAATCATAAGTTTCAAAGAAGCTCGTTACCTCGTCTAAGTCAGCGGAATGATGAAGGGAATAAACATTTTTAATAGCAATATCTCCTAACCTGGAGCCTGGCAAAGCAAATAATAAATCTCGGATTTGTAATACTCCGGCAAACTTCTCCGAATCAGAAATGATATATAAGTACATGACATTATATCCTTCAAATTCCTCCGCTCTACCGCGCAGACTTTCCGTAAGCTCTCTGACGGTCATGGATTCCAGGAAAGATAGATATTCCGTGACCATCAATCCCCCGGCAGTATCATTTGGGTAACCGATCAGCTGCCGGACTTTAGTTGCCTCGGCAGGTTCCATTTCCGCTATAATAGCTTCGGCATCTTCCACATCAAATTCGAGGAGTAGATCAGCTATTTCATCACTATGCATTTTGCTCATAATTTCGGCAGCCTGATCAGATTCCATGTGCATCATGATATCTACCGCTTGAGAATCCGGGATTTCTTCGACAATTTCGGCGGCATCCTTCGGCGAAAGGACAGTCAGCAATTCTTGTTGGGCTTTCCTGCTCAAGTGTCCCAAGCTATGGATAATCTCTTTGGCACTTAAAGAGCCGATGTATCTAGATAATTCATTATTGTTTTTATCTTTTAATAAAGAAGAGATGTATTTCCAGGGCTTTTTTATATTAATCGGCATATTATAAAGAGATTTATCGTAAAGATACTTTACCAGCATGTTGCATCCTGGCGAAATCTTTTGCAAAGTAGGTAAGGATCACATCAGCACCAGCACGGTGGATACTAAGTAAAGTCTCCGGCATTGCCTGTTCATAATTGAGCCAGCCTTTTTGGCAAGCCGCAATAAGCATGGCACATTCTCCACTGACATGGTAAGCAGCAATAGGCAGTTCGAAATTATCTTTGAGTAAGTGAATGACATCGAGATAATTAAGTGCTGGTTTGACCATGAGAAAATCAGCGCCTTCTGAAGTATCCAGCTCCGCTTCGATTAGTGCTTCCCGCTTGTTACCGGGATTCATCTGGTATGTTTTTTTATCCTTTGGGATGTCGGCTCCATCTACCGGAGCACTATCCAGGGCATCCCGAAACGGGCCATAGAAAGCGCTGGCATATTTGGCGGTGTAGGCCATTATCGCCGTATCCTTGAATTCTTTTTGGTCGAGTGCTTCCCGAATCGCCTGTATACG
>JBLHJZ010000486.1:0-4383 GCA_047619515.1 Saprospiraceae bacterium
TCATATGGTCAAGAAGAAACTCAAATAATTTACCTGTTCTTTTGAGAGTATACCACCGCTGCCCCTCAAAAGCTAATTCACGTGCTCTTTCGTCCAATATGACTTGTAAATCTACTGACGCAATAGAAGATGCATTCGCACGATTTCTTACATTATTCACATAATCTAATGCTATACCGGTATTACCTAACATTAAATTAGCTTCAGCAGCAATAAGATAAGTTTCAGCCAAACGATATACCATAATGTTTTTATAGTGATTACGATCAGTCGGTTCTACCTGATCGTCAAAAAACTTAAGAACTCCGGGATTTTGTCTGCGATAATAGAGCATAAACTCATTCTGATCCGTAGGAGAATTTTCATATAAGTCTAAAGGCGCTCCAATATTTTTCCCGGCAGGCAGTGTTTCCTCATCATTATAATGATATTCGAAAATATAGTAGGTATTGTTTTTTCGATCGTCATTGGGATCTTCGTTCAGTAAGTTAATGGTATAATCATTCAAGGATAAAAAGCCTACACCTGCTCCACCATTTTCAATAGATTGTATCAATCCAGGCGCATCAGAATAGACAGAAACGACATTCCAGTTCAAGATATGATAACTACCACCACCGATGGTTTCATTTTTAAAGTTAACCGCAAATAAGGTTTCAGAATGATCCAGTTCTCCTGCAAATACTTCGCTTGTGCTTGGAACTAATGCATATTCGCCACTCATGATTACGGCTTCTGCTTGTGCAGCAGCTTCCGTCCAGTCCTCTTCCCACATAGCAACCTTAGCTCTTAAATGCCGGGCAGCTCCTTGGTTCCATCTGCCAAATTGAGGTGTCGAATAGTCCAGGTTGTCTATAGCAAAAGATAAATCACTCTTCAACAAAGAAAAAATTTCTTCTACGGAAGATTTGTCACGAGGAACATCAAAAGCATTCTCCGGAGTTGTTGGTTCGGTAGTTACAAATATATTATTAAAAAGACGATATAAGGAAAAAAACGAATTTGCTCTCATACATTTTGCTTCTGATAGAATCTGGTTTTTTCTATCTTCATCAATGCCTTCCAAATTTTCTGCTGCCTGAATAATTGCATTCGCGCGATCCACAATTTTGTAAAAGTGAACCCAGAATTTGTTGATGCCTGATTCCGTTCCGTAATCACCAAGACTTGCGCCCCAAAGCAGACGACTATAAAGGGAAACTTCTCCCGTAACCCCTACTCCAAGGTCACTTTTAGCCTGCAGTATTAGTGGGAATGCTCCATTCAAACTATTATCTTCATAGATCTGCCGATTGAGGGTATACAGACCAACAATAGCCGATTCTAATCCTTCTGGTGTAGAGTATAAGAATTCTACAGAAGTATCCGAAAGCAATTCATCTTTCAAAAAATCATCACTACAAGATGTGAACATTAAAGCAATGATCAGGATCGAAATACTTTTCTTACAATTTATTTGAGTATATAATTTCATGTTTCTTTTTTTAAGGTATCAGATTAAAATCCCATTTTAAGGCCAAAGGTAAAATTCCGGGTTTCTGGAAAAACAGTCGAACCGCCGTTAACAAGACCTTGTTCAGGACTATAAGAACGAAAATCAGTAGCCGTCAAAAGATTAGTTCCAGTAAAATATACATTTACATCATTGAGCCCTATGCTATTTAACATCTCCTTAGGAAAAGTGTAGCCTAGCGTTACTGTTCTCAACCGAACGTAGGAGGCATCTCTTACCGCAAAAGGAAACAAATGTAAGTGCGTATCTGGTTTAGGACGTGGATATTCCGTTGAAGGAAATTCAGGGGTATAATACTTAGCCCTGATACCATTAATTGACCCTTTCCACAATTCACCATTTGCCAGTACACCATTCAATTTTGTAGCACCTTGAACGATAAATACATCTACAAATAATTCAAATCCTTTATAACTCATAGTTGTATTTACGGAGCCATACCAATCCGGATCCGTACTAGTGAAAACATTGTCTCTATTATCAATTTGTCCATTTCCATCCTGATCGACCACCCGCACGTCACCTGGTGAAGCTAAAGGATTTCCACTGCCGTCAATATCATCTCCTTCCTGGTAAATTCCATCATACTTTGGTAACCATATATTATTAATAGACTGCCCAATTGATAATCGTCGCCCAAATGTATCTGTAATGTCTATCGGATTCCCCTCATCGTCCACTTCTCCTGTAAGCGCAAGAATTTTATTTCTGTTTTTTGAGAAGATCGTTCCGATGGACCAATTAAATCCATTTCTTCTGATCAGGTTAGTGGTCAGACTCGCTTCTATTCCTTGATTTTCCAGCTCCCCTACATTAAAGCGTATGACATTAAAACCAGTAGTTCCGGCAATCGATCTGTCCAGTAGCAGGTCGCTTGTTTTAGCATAATAATACTCAACCGTTCCTAAAAATAAATTTCCGAATAGTCTGAAATCCGCTCCTACATTAAATGTTCTGGTTGTTTCCCATTTCAGGTCAGGATTAGGTAATCTAGAGGAAGCCGTAGCACCGCTCACCGTTTGATCACCAAAGACATACGGGATGTCGTCAGCTTTTCCAAGGGTCTCCAAAGAATTAATGCCCTGATTACCGGTTGCACCATAACTAAGACGGATTTTTAATTCATCAACTGCAGTTTGGTCTGCCATAAAAGGCTCTAAATGAACTTTCCAGGCAGCAGATGCCGCAGGAAAAAAGCCCCATTTATTGTTTTCTGAAAATACGGAAGCACCGTCCGCTCTGGCAGTCACCTCCAATAGATAGCGATCTAAATAGTCATAACGGACTCTACCTAAATAGGAAAGTAATCTTCGGTTGGAAACAACTCTAATACTGTTCAACAAAGTAGTTGCATCCCCATTATAAGTTAAGGCATCATTGGTGAAACCTGATTTCTCGATTTGAGTAAACTCCGTATTTTGTTCGTCAAATGCCTGAACCGCTGTAAAGTCAATGGTGTGATCCTCCCCTATTTCCGGGGCATAAGTAACAATATTTTCAATTAATGATTGTCTAAACAAGGTATTGGCCAACAGTCCAAATCCATCTACCCCTTCATCTCCTGCAGAATGCAGGGAAGTCCGATATAATCCTCTGTTGGTATTTCTGTTTCTCAGAAATGTTCTTAATGAGTAGGAAAGTCCGGGGAGGATTTGGTAACTCAAAGTAAGATTGATATCCGTCAGGTTAATTTTGGTTTCATCAAGGGACTCTCTTTGGTCCCACAAAGGGTTAACAGCAGTATTTGCCGGCCCTAAGTAAAATTTCAGCAGCTCTTCATTTTCATCAAATGGTTTTGCCAAAGGGGTAATAGTGGTAAAATTCAAACCACCTGTTTCCCGCTTCTGGGTGGCATTTTGGTAATTGAAAATACCTTTGAGACTTAATCTATCCGTAATTTCCTGATCGAGATTTAGCTTGAAAGCAGCTCGGGTATAACCAGAATTAGGAATAATACCGTTTTGGTCAAAGTAACTTAAACTTGAGAATACCTTGGTTCTTTCACTACCTGCCGAAAGACTAAGGGCATGGCTTTGTAGGAATGCATCATTTAATACTATGTCCTCCCAATCTACATATTCTTGATTCGCAATAGCGTCCAATTCAAATGGTGAAAAAACATTTTGATCATTGAGATACTCTCCGGTAAAACGATTCCTATTGGCTTCTCTTCTTAGGTCAATAAACTGATTTCCGTCATATAGGTTAAAGTTTCTTGTAATCGATTGAGTAGTTGTAAAGCCATGATAATTAAGGCTTATTCGGCCCTCTTTACCCGATTTAGTGGTTACGAGTATTACTCCATTTGAAGCTCTCGATCCATAAATTGCGGTAGAAGCTGCGTCTTTAAGAATCTCAATACTGGCAATATCATCCGGGGCAACGTCATTAAGATTATCGAAAGGCAAACCATCTACAATGATCAAGGGGGAATTACCATTAGGAGCCACTGATACATTTCCCCTTATCACAATATTTGAGCTCCCCCCTGGCCTGGCATCGGCAAGATTTACCTGTACTCCTGCTGCTCTTCCTCTCAGCATTTCTGCAACATTGGTAGTAGGCAAAGCCGTAGCTTCCTCAAGATTCACGCTAGTGACAGCTCCTACTACATTACTTTTCTTTTTGGTTCCATAACCTACTACGGTTACTTCTGCTAAAGCTACGGCAGATTCTTGCATAGTTACAATAATTACAGTTTGGTCTCCCACAACTACTTCTTGTTCAGTGTAACCCGTGTAGCTAAAAACTAAAACATCACTTTCCGAAACATTTTCTATCGTGTAGTTACCGTCTATATCCGTAGCAGTTCCAGTAGTAGTTCCTTTGATGATAATGTTTACTCCAATTAAAGATTCAAAACTGTCCTG
>JBLHJZ010000487.1:0-4367 GCA_047619515.1 Saprospiraceae bacterium
GAAGATAGTCACCCCTACTTTAATGAAGCTACAGGATATTTATATTTTACTTCTGATCGTGATGGGACAAGTGATATTTTTAGAATACAAATAGCTGCTCCTAAGGTTCAGAAAACACTAGCGGGCACTCACAATTTTGTTGATCTTTCGGTAGGAGGATCTATTGAAATCAATAAAATTTTCTTTGAACAATCGAAGTCTGTTGTACTGGAAAAATCATACCGGCAATTGCATAAATTGTATATGCTGTTAAAAAGTAGCCCGAGCTTAAAAATAAAAATAGGAGGGCATACCGATAATGTAGGAGACCAGGATTTATTATTCAAACTTTCCGAAGAGAGGGCAAGCGCAATCAAGGATTACCTGGTAGTAAAAAAAGGTATTGATGCTTCCCGGATCGAATTTTTTGGCTATGGTGGTACACAGCCATTAAATGATAATGCAACGGAGGAGCTAAGAAGTAAAAATCGCCGGGTGGAGATAGAAGTACTAAGCAATGACTTCATGATGTATACCGGCACCAAATAAATTAGGAATTATGTTATGTATAATTAATGGATAATTTTTCAAGTTCTGGTACTTTTTTGAGTACCAGAACTTTTTATCACTTTCTATACATTTCCGAAACGATACTTACAATACATTGAAATAACGATTCCCCCGTCAGAATCATTACTTATGAAAACATGGAAATACATTTTCTGTGGAGGGCTTTTTATTTTGCTATGGTCAAACCTCCAGGCACAGGAATATACACTACAGAAATTAAACGGCTTTATTAGCTCGAATGAATATCATGAGATTGGTCCCTGCGTCAGCAAAGATGGTAAGACTTTGTACTTTACCCGACTGGCCTATCCCAAGTTTGAAAGAACATTGATTGAATCAGGAGAAGATATTAGTGAAACACTTTTACCGGAGGCTTATTTCAAGCGTATTTCTGCTATTTATTCTATGCTTGCCGGAAAACATATTGTCGACCCTATCAACTCTGCGTTTAATCAGGATGTCTGGATTGCTCATTCTAATGATGATGAATTTGATCTTTTAGAACACCCTGGCTATCCACTGAATAATGCCTTGCCCAATAGTGTATGTGCCTTGACTCCAGACGATGAGCCCATCGTTGTCAATCAGTTTGCTCCGGATGGTGGTATGAAAAAAGGGTTTTCAAAAGTATTAAAATCCGAAAATGGTGTATGGGCATTTCCGGCGCCTATAGGAGTGGATCGCTATCACAACTCAGGTGCTGATGTAAGTCTGACGGTCAGCAGTGATGGTAAAGTGATGATCATGTCTATGGAACGGGAAGACAGCTATGGGAAAGCGGATTTATATATTAGTTATCAAGAATCAGACGGTACATGGACTTACCCGGAAAACCTCGGACGTGGCGTAAATTCTCCTTTTCGGGAATCCGCTCCACACCTTTCTCAAGATATGAAAACCTTATATTTTTCATCTGACCGATCCTATCCGGGAAGAGGTTGTGATATATATATGCAGGATAAGCGGGAAGAGGATTGGACGCGGTGGACCGGGCCAAGAAAATTCCGGTTTCCAATAAATTCTGAAGGGGACGATAGCCATCCCTACTTTAATGAAGCCACCGGTTATTTATATTTCACTTCAGACCGGGATGGTACCTTTGATATTTTTAGAATTCAGATCAAAGAAGCAGTGAAGCTGACGGAGTCGGAATCTCCAATAGTAGCAGCGAGGAAAGAAGGGGAAGTACCGCTTAGTGTAGTAGCAGCAAGGAAAGAGGGGGAAGTAGCGCTTAGTATTGGCTCCAAAGTTGAATTTTCTGATATTTATTTTAGCCAGTCAAAAGCAGAGATATTAAGTAAATCTTATCCAGCATTACATAAACTTTCGGTCGTTTTGGCTAATAATCCCAACCTCACTATCCGGGTAGTAGGACATACAGATAGTGTCGGAGATAAAGAATTATTGATGCAACTATCCAGGGAGAGAGCAGAAGCAATCAAAGTTTTTTTGGTACAGAAAAAAGATATCGATGCTTCCCGCATCGAGACCGTAGGTTATGGTGGTTCAAAACCCTTGAATGATAACTCAAACGAAAAACTAAGAAAACAAAACCGTCGGGTGGAAATCGAAGTGGTCAGCACCAACAAGGTTGCTCTTACAGGTGTCGGGACGAAATGAAATACATCAATTCAGATGTGAATCATCGCAAAACGGACTACTCTTCGTCAATTTACAATTACACAATCGGGCATTTCCGGTTCGTTTAGCTTCGAATAAAACCGGCTTATGCTTCGAGCCATGATGTGAACCGTCACAGAAAGGTTGGTTTTTACTTTTTCCGCATTGGCACCAGAGGTACTTTTCGCCCTTTTCCAGTTGGACAGTGATCGGTGCGAGTCTTGACGTTTTTTCTTTTTTAAAACCTCTGGAAATTTCGCTATCCGGATTTCCCGATGCGACTATCGGATAAAGATAAGCTGCAGTCCAGTGTTCTTTCGGGTCGTTATCCAGGCCAAGAGCTGCCGGATACTGCCGGGTAAAAACAGCACTGCCAAAAAGTTGATCCCATATCGAAAACATGTTTCCAAAATTACCATTAGGATCGCTGATGCTATCTCGTTTTGACTTTCCATGATGTGCATAGTGAAAAGCAGGGGTTACGATTATCCGTTCGACCACAGTCATCAACGGGCTTAAGAATTTAATTTTATACAAAGGGGCATCCCACCTTACGGTACTATGCGAACCGATAATCACCAGTTGTTTTAGTATCAATCCAATAGCGACGGCTTTTGCTCCACCCAAAAAAACGGCGATCCCTATCCACCAGATATTAGGCATGATCAGATAGTATAAAGCGGCATTGCGGTAAGAAACAAAAAAGCCCATCTCCTCCGCCTGATGATGTGGCCGGTGCAGCTTCCAGAGAAATTCATATTCATGTGCTGCTCGGTGATATCCGTATTGTAATAGATCATCTATCAATAAATAAAAAGGAAGCATCAACCATAAACTCCAGTGAGCAATTGTATACTGATAATCGCCAAAAAGATAAGCACCGATTTCGAAAACCGCAAAGACAACCAATGGCTTGGTCAGTACAGACAACACAAAGAAACTTCCGACCTCCTGTATCCAGTCACCTTTAGATCTTTTGGTGCGATGCAAATGTCCGGAGATGACTTCCAGTAATCCAAAAATCACCAGAACACCCATGATCACGTATACATCCAAGTTCTCGATTCCGAATATTGTGTTGTCCATTGTTTTAGGTTAATAATTCAAGTTGCGGATATCTTCGACTTTTAATAGTCCTCAGTTCTTAGTCTGGTTCTGCTAAAAAAAGGATCAGTACTTAAATTTTAGCAGGATCTGACTGCACACTGCCAACTGAAAAACTGCCAACTACAATAGTTCGCAACTTAGGTTAATTAGGCTAATTGTTTCAACAAGCCTAGTTCTTTGACATTGCTTCTCACCCAAATAAACCATATGATGACCAAAGCAGGGTACACCACCACACTGAATTGATTGAAATATACAGCATCCTCTAATTCAAAATGGTGTAAGTGCATGATAGCACGTGTCATACCGCAACCAAAACATTCTACATCAAATAAAAATCGGGAAGGACAAAGAATCACTTTCCCTTCATCAAAAAAATCGGAAGGAATCATCCAGAGAAAAACCGGAAAAATGAGAAGGGCTATAAACCATAGCCACCGAAGTTTCTTGTTTTTTTCTAAGAGTCGATTTTTTTTCTTTTCGGCCATTGCATTTATCTATTTTAAAACAACTTCATAGTAAAGGAGCGTTAAATACAAATTATGAGTAAAGAAAAATGAAGGATATCTCTCTTTACTCAAAGTTTGTAAATTTGGTGTAATTCGTCTTTTTAGTAAATCTCTGAATACAAAAGTCTAATCCTTAGAAATAATCTTTCTTTTTTACTAAAGCATGAATCAACCCCGGCAACCAGCATAAAACGGTAAGAACTAAATTAATAATCCAATCTTGTCCGTCCCAGTCAGACAGAATACCCATAGCAAGCCAACCTAAACCAAGAATGGCTAAAAGAACATAAAGGCCGCTTGAAATATCTCCACCTGCAGGATTTTTCATTTTCTTCTTGATCACCTTTTGAGCAGCTCTTAGTTGTAAAGATTTCTTTAAGCCTAATCTTTTTCCCGTTTTTTCCCTATATTTCTTGGGCGTTAGGTTTAAAAATTCTGTCAAATCCATGCCTGACATTTCGGAAGATAGGTTTTTGACCTCTGACTGATCTTGAAATTGTGATGCCCAATTGGGACTAACACTCACAACCGCCTGGCTTTGTAAGAAAAACAATAATGAAAATGTTAGTAGTGTAAGTTTTT
>JBLHJZ010000488.1:0-4362 GCA_047619515.1 Saprospiraceae bacterium
TTCCAGTATTATCATTATCAAGAATGGTATTTGAGTTTAAACCAATCAAATGCAATACCTCATCATTAACAGGGAAGTATTGCTTGGCTTGCTGAAGTGAGCAACCCTTAGGATTGACAATTCCAAAAAAATAGGCAGGCCATTCGTACTCCATACAAAGGATACAAAAATAGTACGATTTACAATGTTTGTTTGCCAGAGGTTGCAATAGGTCTACTATGTTTTGAAGCGCCTTGTCACAGTCTTGATAAGAGGGAATTAGAACTGCCCGATCATTATTAAAATCTGCCATCAACTTGTCTGATGCCACTTCAAAAGCCAAGGACTGATTGGACTGACTTGCTGAAATGGCAGAGACAGGATAATCCGGATCGATGGGTAGCATTCCCTCCTTTTGACAGGATGATATTAAAAAGAGTAAACAGAAAACGATAATAGATAATAGGCTTGTTGATTGTTTCATGATTTAAGGTTTTCAAGGTTAAAAAAATCTGCTTACGCCGTATTTTTAATCGGCGGGAATCCATACGGACGTAAGCAGCCAATAATTAAGGAAGGTCTAAATAATTTTTATTTCGCCTTCTATTGATAAAAAAAATTGTCAGAAAAAAGGCTAAAATATGGGTTCCATCTTTTATGGAACCCATAATAGAATAGCCAAACTTCCTTCATATAAAGGGAAGAAATACTTTCCTCATTAATATTTAAACGTAGTTCCAATTGTAATTAAGGAAACACCATATCCGATTTCAGTAAAGAAACCTATATGCTTTGAAATCAAATATTTAACACCTACATGACCGGACCAGGTGACAACATCAGCATAATTTTCAACCCGGATATTAGTTTGAAAGTCATCCTTTCCGCTAAGATTGGTTCCGATATCGGAAAAATTATAGGCCAGCATAGCTCCTCCATAAAAATCAGCCCGCCCCCTAATGTAATGCCCTTCCGCCCGGAGTCCAAGTATATAAAAACTATTTCTAATTTTTTTTACAGAGGGTGCTCTGCTGCCATTTTCTTTGGTTAGCGTTGATTCCGTAAGTGAGTATCCCAGATAAAACCCAGTAGTCACATTGTTGACTGGTCTGTAATTAAACACAATACTGATTGGGGGTACCGGGTTTTTTAGATTCTTGCCTCTAAAACTCGGCATCAATCCAATCCCAATGTTATAAGTCAGGTCACCTTTACGAAATTGGACAGGTTTCTCTTTGTTGTCATAGCATTGGGACTGAGAGGCAAAGGGAATAAATATAGCCAGAATCAATAATCCTGTCAGTGCATTTCGACAAGCTGTGCGTAGGTTTGTTGTTATAGTTTTCATTGTTTTGGTTTTAGTTCCTGAGCAAAGGGTAATACAGGGATATCTTATTTACAATAGGTTTCTGTTGCCGAAACAAAAGAATCGTTCGGGTACATTTTTACCAAGTCTCTTTCATTTGTATCTTCGGTCACGCCAGATGCTGGTAAAGATTGAGGATCGCCTGAGGTAAAATAACATCCAAAGCCTTTCGCACAAGAGCATATGGACAGGCAAAAAAGAAACAGGAGTAAGATGGGTAGCGGATTGATTGTTTTTTTCATGGCTTTTTGGCTTTTTAGTTAAAAAAATATTTAGACTATTTATATAGCGTCATAGCAATACCTTCTTCCCCTAGAGAGAAAGCATATTATTATAATGTGACGATTAAGATAAACAGGGCTGACTCCTTATCTAAAAGGCAGCTTTTTAGCAGTAAGTATTATCTTTTGTATGGATGGCTATTAAAGTTGAATTGCTACCTCTTTAGTACTATTCTAAAAAGAATAGTTTAGGTTTCGATTACAATATACTAGGTAAGTTTAGATTATGCCAGTTTTTTCTTGGAGGAAAATCACTATTCATCACGAAATAAAAGTTGGATTTTCTTTTTTCTTTACATATAAAATGTTTATTTTCAACCAGTTAAGCAATTGATATTCATTTTATACTCACACAAAAACAATGAAAAACGAAAATAAGCTCCAAAATTATTTCTTTGCTTTTTCTGAAAAGGATTGGGATCAATTTGGCCTTTTCCTCAATTCTCCTTTTTTTAATAAGAATCCCGTTTTTAATCACCTTTTTGATTATTTTAATAAAAACAGATCAAAAGAGAAGCCTGATAGGTTATGGGCTCAAAGAGTTTTTTCGCATGTATTTCCAGAAGCGATTTTTAAGGATGGGCGGTTACGAACCTTATTTTGGAGAATGTGCAAACTGGTAGAAACTTACCTTGCAGTATCCAACCTGACAAACGATAAAGAGGCTATGGAGACCCAGCTCATCCTGGCGCTTGGAAAACAAGAGGAGTGGTTTAAGCTATTTGAAAAAGAGGTGAAATCCAAAATGAAAAAAGATCACCAAAAAGCCATTGAATATCCATCTCTTCTTCAATCTGTAAATTTGCATCATCAACTATATTTTCATGAGGATTATAAAAAATACAGTTCCGGTCATGTTGAAATCCACCAATTGATCGAAGACCTGGATCAATTTATTCATTTGGCAAAACTTAAGTACCATTGTGAATTATTATTCAGAAAACAAATTCTAAAAGAAGAGGAATCTCAACCTCTTCTTCCCGACCACTTACTAGAACAACTAAAAATAAGTGGCCTCCAAAACGAAGAGCCTGTGATCTCTATTTATGCGCAATTGATCAGAATGAAAGAGACAGAAGACTGGAAATTTTATGTAGAAACCAAACAAAATTTTGAATTAAATCGGGACAAGATTGACCCTGAAGAACAACTCGATATACTATCCTATTTAATCAATTTTATTATTTATCTCGACAAGAATCGGGATAATTCTTTATTCGATGAAATGCTGGAACTGTATCAATTTGGATTATCGTCAGGAATATTGATTATGCACAATCGAATCAGTTATGAAAGATTTACTAACATAGCTATTTTGGGATCTATCCAAAAAAAGTTTGCCTGGACAGATAAGTTTATCCTCGATTACCAGAGCTTCCTTAAGCCAGCTAAATCAAGCTTGGCTATTAAATTAACCCGCGCCTATTGGAATTTCCACCAGGAAAAATATGAAAAAGTATTAGATTGGACACATGAGATTGATATCTATGAAGACAAACCCGATAATCCTTTTCGCTTACGAGCACTCAAGTTGAGAGCGTTTTATGAATTGTACAGGCAAGACAAAACTTATCGTAGATTACTTTATAATTTTATGAGTTCCTTTTCTAAATTTATCAAGGACAATCGTAAACTGGCAAATCAACTAGCTACTGCCTATCTCAATTTTATCCGAATGACTAAACTGTTGTTGAGCATTCAAAATAGCGCAGAGTTTAATGAAGAGAAAAAACAAAAATTCTTATCTAAAATGTCCAATACTCATCCGCTTGTTTTAAAAAAATGGCTCCTGGAAAAAATTAAGGAGCTCTAGTAAATTAAGAACCTGCCTCCGTTCATACAGAGGCAGGCTTTGATTTTCAACCGTCGACAACATCTTCGATGACAATTTTACCACCACCTTTTAGCTGTTTCAATTGATCTCGCTTTAGTTCAAACACCTGGAGTGAATCTAAAGACTTTTTTGATTTAGTTTTCATAACTTTAAAATTTATGTGAAAAAATAATTACCTTATTGCATAGCAGAGCCACTTTCTATCCTGGTATTTGGATAGAATCAAAGAAGCTGTTCTATTGCTTTTCTATTGAATCAGTTGTTTTTTATTCCTGATTCTTTTGAAGTTTCAGCTCAATAAAAAAGCCTTAAGCCCGGAGCTTTGGTAAGTATTTCTTTTAATTTAAAGGATGAGATGGCTAGAAAGAATTATAAAAATTTAGTTTTCATAACTTTATATAGTATTAAAACACTCTTGTTGTTTCTTGCTAAAGGATCATACCTCCTTTTGAAGATAAGCTACTTGAATAATGGTGGAATTCCTAACCGGATTGGTCTATTAGTAAGTATCTATAAATGAATGGACAGATTTGATGTAGGAATGGATACTGCTAGAAATTTGTGGGTAAGCAGCTCCTCCTTTAGGAGGTTGGGAGGCGGACTTAGGGAAATTGTCTGGCGGTGTGACAGGAATCATAAAATAGGAAAACGGAGCAAAACTCGGGTTCCCCCAGCCACATTCTTGTCATCCACAAGGTCAATGAATTCAATACCTGGAACGATGCCCCCTTTCTGCCCGAGCAATTCCATCCGGCGTTTGGTGATAATAAGTGCTTTTGATTCATGGGTTTTGGCTTTATTATTTTGCTGCCCTGCTGCTCCCCTACCGATCCCATTATCTTCTACGCTGCAAAACAGGCTATTTTCTTCCTCCCAAAAACGAATAGCAATTTTCCCTTTTT
>JBLHJZ010000489.1:0-4346 GCA_047619515.1 Saprospiraceae bacterium
GCTTTGGTTTTCTACAAATTTGCGGATGATTTCATCTTCTTTTTGAAACAGATCGTTAATTTTCAAACCGAGTTTATCCAACTTTTTAATAGAATTGCTATCCACCCAAAGGACAGAGTCTCTTCTTATCAACATCGGAAAATTGATACCAAAATGCTTAAACTGTGATTTTCGTTCCAACCAATACGCAATCTCACCGCCGCCGCCGATATAGGCTAAATTGGGTAAAATCTTTTCCTGGAACAAAGGTCTTGTGATCACATTTGGGCTGAATCGCTCGGGATGATTTTCGATTTCCGCTTCCAGTTCTTCTTTGGTAAACTCGAAATCAGTATCCAGTACCTTATATTTTCCATCTACCTGTTCAATACGTGCCCTCAGTTGGTCTCTCAGGTAGAAAAAATTAATCTCTCTGGGAAAAGCCTGCGGTTTAAAGCCAGCAAGTTCTAATTCGTCCCTGGTTTCTCCAACCAAACGGATTGAAGGATTATTGAAAACTTCCTCCTTTATAATTGGAATGAATAATCGCTTTAATCGGGTGTTATTCATATTGAGTATCACCAGTCCATCTTTTCCGAAAATCTCGTTGACCATGTCAATCACCGCATCTGAATACCTCGAATTACGGCTATGAGCGGTTGAGATTAACTCAAACAGTTTTGTCGCATTTTCACCCGCTCCGAGAATTTCTTTGAGTTCTGAAAGCACCGGTTGGAGACTTTCTGTTTTCATCATTCCGACGCTTCCACTTTCCTGATTATCCCATTGAAGGGTTTTATTAAAAATATGGACATGGTTGACTTCTTCAAAATCATGGTCTTCTCCCCCTGTTATAAAAACAGGTACAAACTTATAATCCGGATAATGTAGCTGGAGTTTTTTAACTAGATTGAGCGTCGACACGATTTTATAAATATAATAAAGTGGCCCCGTAAATAAGCTGGGTTGATGGGCAGTAATAATTGTAAAGGTGTTTTTATCTGTAAGAGACTGAATACGCTCAGTGGTCAGCGGGGATAGCTTTAATTTTGAATATTGTTCCTTCAAAACTTCTACCAGCGTATTTCTATCTATGGATTCTTTAGATTTATCATGAATGACTTTTTCAAAAGAATCAATATGGACACTATATTTATAAAAAGGCTTTAAAGTCGGATCTTCCTCCACGTATGCCGTATCTCGTTTCGAAAACTGTGGAACCTCCACTAGAGGCATTTTTATTTGTTGCATTCTTGTATAATCAATCATCATGTGTAAAAATAATTTTTATTTTATTCTACAAACATACAAAGCTTTAAAAAGTTATGAGCTACACCGGTTATTAAATAAATCCTATATTTCGAAAATCAAAATGATTCTGAAATAGTAGATGCGGATGAAGAATCCTTTAGATGGAGGAATTCAATGGAGGAATTTATTTTTTAAACAATACTTAGATATATTTTTATATATTAGTGCCCACTAAATAAATACCAACAATGAACCAATTTATACTAGCTATCGATCAGGGGACTACTAGTTCCAGAGCTATTTTATTTGACAAGGCGGGAAGTATCATTGCCACTGAACAGCAGGAGTTTACCCAAATCTATCCAACTCCAGGATGGGTAGAGCACGATGCCAACGAAATTTGGCAAACTCAATTGATGGTGACCACCAATCTCTTGAAAAATAATAATATTTCATCGGATCAGATTGCAGCCATTGGTATTACCAACCAAAGAGAGACTACACTCATATGGGATAAGCATACAGGTCAACCTATCCATAATGCCATTGTGTGGCAAGATCGCAGGACCGCTTCCATTTGTGATAAGATGAAAGCTGATGGTCTTGAAAACTATGTACGGGAGAATACAGGACTGGTCGTTGATGCCTATTTTTCCGGAACCAAGGTAAAATGGATACTCGATAATGTAGAAGGCGCCAGAGCGAAAGCTGAAGCAGGAGACCTCTTATTCGGTACGATTGATAGCTGGTTGGTTTGGAAACTGACCAATGGGGAAGTGCATATCACGGATTATACCAATGCTTCCCGGACGTTATTATACAATATCAAATCACTGGAGTGGGATCAAAAGATGTTGGAATACCTGAATATTCCTACCGCTATGTTGCCGGAAGTCAAACCTTCCAGTCATGTATATGGTAAAACCAGTCTCTTTGGAGGCTCGATTCCAATTGCAGGGATTGCGGGGGATCAACAGGCTGCTTTATTTGGTCAGGCATGTCATACGCCGGGGATGGTGAAAAACACTTATGGTACCGGTTGCTTTATGTTGATGAATACCGGAACTATACCTGTTCAGTCTAAAGCAGGGCTGCTGACTACGATAGCCTGGGGAATCAATGGAAAAGTGTATTATGCCTTAGAAGGTTCCGTATTCATTGCAGGTGCGGCAATTCAATGGCTGAGAGATGGATTGAAGATTATCGATGAAGCGCCTGATTCTGAATTTTATGCGATGAAGGTAAAAGATACCCAGGGCGTATATGTCGTTCCTGCATTTGCAGGTCTAGGTGCTCCCTATTGGGATATGTATGCCCGAGGAGCTATTTTCGGTTTGACCAGAGGAACTTCCAAAGCTCATTTAGTAAGGGCTACTTTAGAATCTCTGGCTTATCAAACCAAAGACTTACTCAATGCCATGGAAAGCGATGCGGGTGTTCCCTTGTCCAAACTGAGGGTAGATGGTGGCGCCTCAGCCAATAATCTGTTAATGCAATTTCAATCAGATATATTAGATACTGTTGTAGAACGACCCTCTGTTATTGAAACTACCGCTTTAGGCGCAGCTTACCTGGCAGGTCTTGCGGTAGGGTACTGGAAAATGGAGGAAATAAGTCAAAACTGGCAAATAGATAAAACCTTCGAACCTGAAATGGAAAATGGGCAAAGAGATAAATTGTACAAAGGCTGGAAGAAAGCGGTGGAGCGTTCGATGGGCTGGGAAGATGCGGATTAGGAATTAGGAATTAGGATTTAGGAATTAGGAATTAGGAATTAGGATTGTGTCCTTTCGAGTATTGGCGCTAGCTTGATACTGTGTATCATTGGATTAGCCTTGCGAGTTGAGAAAAGGAATTAGGAATGACAAGCCGGCAGTCTTCAGTTGGCAGTCAGCAGTCTGATCCTGCAAAATTTAAGGGAAGATCATTTTTTTTAGCAGAATCAGGCTTGTACCGAGCGAAGTCGAAGTACTGAAGACTGCTGACTGCCAACTTTTAGTATGCTAAGATTTATAACAAAAAGATTATTACAAGGGATTGCAGTATTGTTTCTGGTCGTGATCATCATCTCTTCCATCATCTATCTGGCACCTGTAGAACCCGAGCGTTTGACATTTGGGCAACGCTATGATCTTTCAACCATGGAAGCTAAGAAAAAAGAACTTGGCCTGGATCGTTCTTTGTTTATCCAATTGCTTTTTTATATCCGGGATATATCTCCGATTTCATTTCATGAAAACAATCCACAAGCTCAGGACAAATATAATTATATCAAGATTTTACCTTTAGGCGCTAATGCTTTGGTGGTAAAACTGCCTTATTTGCGGGAATCTTTTCAATCCGGACGAAGTGTTTCTGCGATGCTGTTTGAAAAACTACCTCAGACGGCTATTCTTGCTTTGGTAGCTATTTTGCTGGGATTACTGGTCGGGATAATCCTGGGAATTATTTCCGCATTGAATCACAATAACTGGTTTGACAATTCAGCAGTGGTAAGTTCCGTGATTGGGATTTCGATTCCCAGTTATGTTTCTGCAATGATTCTAGCCCTGGTCTTTGCTTATTATTTTAAGTGGTTTGAAGTTAGTGGCAGCCTCTATGGACTAGATGATTTTGGAGATAAAAAGATCTTTTGGAAAAACCTGGTATTGCCGGCCATCGCTTTAGGTATCAGGCCGATAGCCATCATTACACAATTGACTCGGTCTGCCATGTTGGATGTGCTATCCCAGGATTATATCCGTACCGCAAAAGCCAAAGGCTTATCTTATTATAAAGTAGTATTTAAACATGCACTCCGAAATGCGCTGAATCCTGTGCTCACTGCGGCATCTGGCTGGTTTGCAGCATTGCTTGCCGGTGCCTTCTTTGTAGAAAATGTGTTTGATTATAATGGACTCGGGCAATTGACGGTCAATGCTTTATTATCCTATGATATCCCATTGGTACTCGGAGCGGTACTTTTGACGGCTTGCATATTTGTAGTTTTGAATATCCTGGTAGATGTACTTTATGCAGTATTAGACCCAAGGGTGAGATTTCAGGAGTGAGGAGGATATCAGGAGTGAGGGGTGAGGAGAGAGGTTAGTTCTCTTCGCCCCTCACCTTTCACCCCT
>JBLHJZ010000490.1:0-4341 GCA_047619515.1 Saprospiraceae bacterium
TTTGCGAATGGTATGTATGTGATCCAGCTGTTTGATGATTCGGGGGTTTCGCTTGGCGTGGAGCAGTTTGAAGTGTTGAGGTAGGGATTGGTGGATTGTGGATTAGTTAATTGGTGTCTACTTTCTTGTGGAAATTTATTATAATAGGAATTCGGGTTTTATAAAAATTCCATTCTTTAAGGCTCTGCGTACCTTCTTTTCTTTGCGGTGAATTATTAAAAACCGCAGAGGAAAGGAGGAATCGCTGAGGGGGTGCACGAAGTATTGCAGGATTATCCACCCGGCCCATACCGCTAGACATTTTTCCTAAGCCCACCTCCCAGCCTCCTAAAGGAGGAGCTGCTTATCCACAAATGTCTAGCGGTGTGCTCCAACTAAGTTGCATATTCTTCCCAAATCAAAGAAGCGGCACCGCAGATGGCTGCTGTCTTTCCCGGTAGTCCGGAGCGAAGTATTTTGACTTTACCTTTGTAGACATCCAGTAAATATTCATTAAAGTATTTATGCAGGGGATCAAAAATCCACTTGCCGCTGCCTACTAAACCTCCCGTCATGATGAAGGCTTCAGGCTGGGTAAATGCGGTAAAATTGGCCATTGCCAGCCCTAAAATATTCGCCGTAAAATCAAAAGCTTTTAATGCGATAGGATCGCCCTCTTCGGCTGCTTTGGTGATATCTTCTCCATGCAGATCATTATAGGAAATATCTCTGAACCTGCTCTCGTCCAGGAATTTGCACATCATAAACAATATGGTCCGTTTCAAGCCAGTAGCGGAAACATATGCTTCCAAGCCACCTCGTACGTGCAGGCCGGTTTCACGACCATCGCCGATAGTCATATCTATATGACCCAATTCCCCGGCAAAGCCATCATAACCTTCTACTAATTTTCCATTGGCCACAATGCCCGCACCAAACCCCGTACCCAGGGTAATAACGATAAAATCCTTCATCCCTCTGGCATTTCCAAAAAGCATCTCGCCCAAGGCAGCAGCACTGGCATCATTCATAATTTTGATGGGCATGGGCATACGTTCTTTCAGTTTTTCCACTATGGGTACTGTCCCCTTCCACACCAAATTAGCGGCATTGAATATAGTCCCGTACCGGCTGGAAGCATTCGGGGCACCAATTCCGCAGCCTATGGTATTGATGTTTTCGGGAAACTTACCTTTCAATTCCTCCGTGACGGATACGATTTTATCCAGGTAGTCATCTAAGTCCGGGAATTCTTTTGTTCGAAAGTAAGTGTTTTCCAGACAGTGGCCTTCCTTATTGACCAGGCCGATCTTCGTTTTTGTACCGCCGATATCTATTCCTATTACCAGATCCATGTTTTGATTGATTTATTGTGATTGGTAAAAATATGAAATTTTTTTTGGATAGAAATGGAGCTTGGGAGCTATGGTACTTTTATGCAAGTTAAAAACTTGCTTTTATTGCTTGCCTTCAAGTTACGCTTCGCTAAACTTGAAGGAGTGTTCCACACGAAAAATGATCAATTACTGAGTGGTACAGAGATAGACAATTGTTCTTTATAGCCAATTATCGCATTCAAAATAGTAAAAGTAAGTGGCTTTAATTCGCCCTCACTTCTGGAAGTGATCACTTGTAGTACCTTTTTACTCTGTGGGAGAATTTCAATAATATCTGTATTCTTTTGAAAATCATATACAGCGGTATTCTGAAGGAGAAACTTCGCATCAGATACATTTGTGACTTCCACTTCCAGTACATCAGAATCTCCGATATATCCCTTCCATTTGAAGGTCAGGGAAGCATCGACCAGGAGACGTAAATTTGGTTCTTTGCCACTCAGGATATTATCAAACCAAGCGACCGTTCTACCCGCAAACAGAGCTTCCTTAATGCCTTCTTCCGTTCGTTCACGAGCCAATACCAGGCAGATCGGGCGATGTCCACCATTAGCAATTTCATACTGATAATCTACTAAGCCGTGAATATCCGAAGTCCCCATAACGGTAAGATTGCGCTCATTGGCAATTTTTAAAGCCTCTTCCGAAAAGGTCAGATCGTTCACTACTTCGATGCCATGCAACAAATCATTTTTGATCAGGTAATCATGTAAAGGGGAAACAAAGGGAATCCCATCCTTTTGCTGGCGAATCCAGTTGGGATGGTTCCAAAAGATAAAGGCACCCTGAGCCCTGGCTTTTTGATAAGCGGCTATAGAATCTTCCAGGACAAGCTCATTGACATCTGTTACAAAAAGTGCATTGGCATGGCCAGGAGGCATGTCCCTCGTGATTTCTGTCCCATGAATGACGATCAGATTATAAGGTTTCGCTACTTTTTTTGCAATTTCATAAGAGCGGTTGCGATCAGGATGAGGGATGTCGGCTTTCCAGGGTTGGTACTCAATATGTTCGGTGAGTGAAATAGCATCGAGGCCGTCCTTTACTGCTTCCTCCACTCTTATCGTCGGCCATACATGGCCATCACTAAAAACGGTATGGATATGTAAATCGCATTTTAGCGTAAGGAAACTATCGACATCGGGGAATTCTATTTTCCGATCCAGATCCTGGCTCTTCGTCAAAAATGGGATGCAACATATAGTCAGAAAAAGGAGGTATGGTTTCATTTCAGGTAAGTGTTAGTCAATAGTAAAATAAAAAATCAGCTTGCGAAAAATTATTGGATGAAGGTATAAAAAAGTTAGTAGTTATTTCAAGGTACTGTTTAAAGAAACAAGAAATTTAAAATTATCGGATATGCTAACCATAGCACTTTATGTATATTAGTTAAATTAACCACAGAGAACGCTGAAAGGACGCAGAGGGGATTAAAAGAGAGAACACTCTGCAGTTTCTCTTTTTCTTGGCGGTTAAAAAAATAAATCTTGCTTATTCGGGATTTAAATTACCTTCTTGTCCAAGATGCCCTATTTATACTGTTAATGTTGTGTTGACCGTGTGTGGAGACGCAGTGGCGGCGTTTAGTCGGAATTGTCATTCTCCACTGTGTTCTACAACGTTTTATATTATAGTTTCCACATTCTACCTTTTCTATTTTTCTTCTTCATCATTTTTGTGCCGAGTAGAGTTTCCCATAAAAATAGTCCAGAAAGTTTCTCTACTTTAGAAGTCTTGACTAAAAAATCTTTAAGATCATCATCTGATTTCTTATTTGGGATTATAAAAGACCACATGTTGATCGTTCCTGTATTCCTTTCACTTAATACTGATTTGAAAAATGCATGTGGGATCGGTAAAGTCACCGAAATATTTTCATCTTGATCACCCATCATGACCACTTCTTGATCAAAGTAAAACATAGGGCCGGATATTACATAAGTTTCAAAAACCTTCTCATCACTATCAAGTTTCCTAACAGCTGTTTCAAGCCTTTTCCAAATTCCGTTATTAAAACTTGGTATTTGAGGACACATATTTGAGAGTAGAAAGGTTTCACTATTCTGAATCTGAGTCTCCAATTTATTTGCACTTGCTACAAGATGGCCTCTGTCTAATCCTGAATATTCATAGACATCTTTATCAGCTCTAAATTTTTCTGGAACCCTATAATCAGAACGAAAGTTATCTTCTCTTTCAACATCTTTTGATTCAGTATCAACTATTTCTAAAGCCCATTTTGCTTGTCTAAAGTAATATGAATATCCTAAAACATAATGTCTATTGTAAAGAATTTGATCAGCTGCTGGTAGTCCATATCTAGTTTCTCGTTTTAAATTAGGCTGGTTCATGATTTTTTGATTTCAGGTTTTATTTATTTAATGTTGCAGAACACATCGCTATCCGCAACTCCCCTATTGCGTATTCCCCGAGTTGCGTATTCATCTTCTAGTATGCGTACCAAATACCAACGCCATTCACAAATGACTCCTACCAGTTCTTCGGCACCATTTCATCATCCCTATAAATATATAAAATCCCCACGATACTTTGTTGTATCAACTACTATAAAGTCGCTTTTTTTGCTACAAACCTATAAATACAGGCTTTTTAAGGCATTTTATGCCACCTGCTCAACAAATTGTCCCTCCCGTAGATAAGGAGTCAAGGGAGTTAAGGATTCTTGACTACCTACTACCTGTTTTTCTGGTTTTCTGACTCCTTTATAGGCAGTACTTCCTAAGTGTTTTTAACAGTTAATGTCGGATTAGGATTAAAGGTTGTGTTGGTGGTAACAAGTCTATTAAATGTTGATTCGTATTATATTGACCTGAAATCGTACTGATAAATCGGAAACACTTTGGTTTCCCTTTAAAAGATTTCTCCCCGTTCTCAATTACATCCCTCTTCCATTTCATTTTAACTAATAAAATTCTCATTTTTGCAAACAAAAAACCTGGTAAAT
>JBLHJZ010000491.1:0-4339 GCA_047619515.1 Saprospiraceae bacterium
TATTGGTATCAATGTTATCGTCAAACCCAGGGCACTGATCCACATTATTACAAACGCCATCATTATCATCATCACCTTCTAAGAAACAATCTTCACAGCCATCTGGAATTCCATTAGTATTGGTATCAACAGTATCATCAAAACCAGGGCATTGGTCTTCCGGATCACAAATACCGTCACCGTCTTCATCCAGGAAGTTTGGAGAGGCAGGATCACAAACTTCTGCGAGTAGTTCAAAGATTGGTGTCAGGGTCGCATTTGAATTTGAAATAAATTCAATGACCGGATTGGTATTACCGGTTTCCAACCAATGAGAAAATACATAGCCCACATGAGCTTCTGCCGTTACTCTTAAGGGAAGACCTTCATAATAGGTTCCAGTATAATCAAAAGGAATGGCCATATTTTTCCAATTGACAAATACATCGCCATTGGTGTTTGCATCATAATTAAAAGACAATTCGTAAGAATTTCCTAAATCCAGATGATCCTCCATCTGCGGGTAGAAATAACCAGGGCGTTCTTCAAAAAATCGCTTATATTTTACTATATTATTAGTCCAGTCTTCATAATCCTCTAAATATGGATTGTCAAAAGCCCAACGCTCTATATGTTCTCCAATCTCGGCATCAATCTCATTGGCAGCGGCATCAATAAAACTATGTGCCCGCTCTTCGCTAAAAACCAATTCCATAAAACTACAGGTTCGCTGGACAAACTCATCGTGGAATTCCTCGTTTTCCAATAGTTTTCTAAAAAGCAAAGTTGACCTGGCATCAAACGGCCATCCAACCTGATTGGGATCCAATACCTCCGCATAAGTATCCCACATATACCCGTTAGTAGAATTTCCACCATAAAGACTAGTTGTCGCATCGGTATCCAGATACATATAGCGCCATTTCCCTTCCGGAGTCTGCGGTCTCCATATCTGAACATTATTAGCTGGCCAGTCTGCACTAGACATATAGGTCATAGATATCCAATAATCGAGGAAGTTTTCTATGTCAAACTGCGTTTTAAAATATTCGTAGTTTTGATCTACGCTTAAGTCATTATTGTCAACAAAGAAATAGAGGTTATTATAATGTTCATCACTACCTTCTTTTACATCATTAGAAAGCTTTGGACTTTTTACAAGATCTAAATCCTCTTCTTTTACATCAAAAAAAGCATCGAAATATTCACCGCCATAAAGGTCTCTGAAATTTTGAATACCCCAATATTCGCCATTGATATAAACCAATGTTGGTCTGAAATTTTGATATTCCACATCCGTTATATCGGACAGCATCTTATGGTTAGTACCATCCCGCATCATCGTGCTTTTATAATCCTGCCCACTACTCCTCAATCGTAGCCGTTCGTATTTTTTAAAATCCCGGTTAGGGAAGAGTTTATAATTTATATCATTATCTCCGTACTGGTTACTTCGCAAATAAATATTGAGACTTTTGAGTTCATATCTTCTGGAACAATTTCCCGATATTTTAATACCGGCATCGACCGAAAAAGCTTTGTCGCCATCCACTTCGAAAAGGGTAAGGTTAGCAGGTCGCTCCCAGTCATGCCAGAAGTTAGCCACTACATTATTATTGCAATTACCGAGCATGATACCATTAGTACCTACCGTATAAATCCCTATCTCATCGTCAAATAGATTATCAGGATCAGTAGTAATCATCAAAACCGGTAAAGTGGCGCTTGCATCAAAGAGGTAGTTCCTGGTTCTGACCTGACTCGGAGCATACCCACTTTTAAAAGCACGGGCTCTGATACTTGAGGTTTCAGATACAGTAATCTCTCCGTTATAAATACTTGAATTTTCATCGGGTTCTGAGCCATCGTCGGTATATCTAATGGTAGCGCTTGGGTCGTCATGGATAATAGTGAGAAGTTGCGGTGTTGTAAACACACCATGATCCAGTGAGATATCCGGTTTAGTCAGCCAGGAAAGAGCCCCGGCATTGGGAGCCAGGGGCGTTGGATCTCCAAAGAGCACAACATCATCGACTGTTTCAGTAGACCTACCAACTGAGGCTTTGAATGGAACATTTTCAAAAGTCAAAGAATCAATAATAATCAATTCATTGTCGAGTGCCTGAACTAAGGCAACAGTCTCTCCATTAGAGCTTAATTTGAAGGTAGCATGAAAACCTCCCCGCTCAGGTTTATCATCAGCAAAGATAGTGATAAAACCATTTGCCGGAACTGTTTCAACGGAGGCGACCTGCCATTTAGTGAGATCTTCTAAATCATCGGTTAGGTAAAGGCCACCAAGACTTACATCAAAATTATTGTCATTATAAATTTCAATCCAGTCTGAATATTTACCATTTTCATCCTGATATTCCGTCCCATTAGCTGCTATTTCATTAATATATACATTGGTGACTGGCTCGGTCGGCACCGGGATTTCTACTTCTATTGTGAGTGTTGCAGGAAAGCCAGAAGTGTGATTTTGTGCGGATCGTTGTCCGTCTCCCGAGATGATAAATGCGATGGAGTTTCCAATATCCCATCCACTCAGTTCGATAACCTCCTGAAGCAGTGGTGCCAGGTTTGGTGTTTTTTGATCGGCTCCAGCCCCTTCTGAATACACCCATTCTGCTGGTTCCCAGGTGACACTGCTATTAGTCAAAGGTCGTTCGGTAATATTGTAATCAATTTCTTCGAATGGTGCTGCATTTGAAGATAATTGCCCCAT
This sequence comes from Saprospiraceae bacterium, assembly GCA_047619515.1. GTDB lineage: Bacteria > Bacteroidota > Bacteroidia > Chitinophagales > Saprospiraceae > JAHDHW01. Next base: position 2,708 of record JBLHJZ010000491.1, read on the forward strand.
GATATCAAAATTGGCCGACCCAACACTATTTTCAGGCTTCCTGGTAGTGAATTGGACATGAGCGCTGGTGATCGTTGCGCCTTGTGGAATCTGGATATTATTAAAACGTACCCCTACCGTTTGGTTGGACCAACTCTCCGTGATGTACATGCCGTAATTATCAATACCGACACCTCCTCCTGTTACTCCGTATTCTTCGGCGTTATCGTTTACCGTTTCAACAATAGCATTGAGCGAGACGGTAAAGGTCTGCGCAGGCGCTGTACTTTCGTTGCTTGCATTTGGTGTAGGGCTGGTAAATAATTGAAAGTCCTGCCCGCCATCTAAAGTCCGGCCATAGGAGATATCAGAGCTTTGAGCCCCGAAAGTTAATTGATCGATAACAGTAGTGCCATCTGAGGAAGTGAGTATAATGTCTTCTCCTCCTGCACCTAGTTTTATATTAATATGGTTTTCGCCATCGTCGGTATCCTTGTCTGCCCATAGCAGTAAAAAACCGCCTGCAGGAATGGTCGTGAGTGATGCATTGGACGTCGGAATTTGCCAGAGCAAGGGCGCCGTCAAATCATCGGAGATATAATATCCGCCAATATCAATGGCAGAGGAACCAGCGTTATAGATTTCTATCCAATCCTCATATTCTCCAAGTTCATCGGTGATGGTAGAGGCATTGTCCGCCATAAATTCGTTAATGGACAGCTGAGAAAACAGAGGCCCTGCATACAAAATAATACAGAGTGCTAACAAGTGTGATAAGATTCGCATAAGGCTATTATGGTTAAAAATATTTACATGCATTTTATAATGCTAAACTAAAACGATGGGTTTTGGGAGGCTTTACTTTATAATAAAGTCCTGATTTTTTGCTAGTAGGTGAGGGTGTAGAATTTACAAATTCAGTAGTTTGATTGTTTATGTTTCAAATTTACTGAAGTGTTATTTTTATTCCAAAGGTTAAAAATACAAAACTAAATTCAATTTAGCCAATCTTATAATCTATTAAAGTAGTGGATTGAAACGTTTTTCAGCATAATAGGCGCAAATCTGGTGTAATTCCAATACATTACTAATAAACATATTTAATATATACCCGTAATAAGGTAGTTAGTTTTGTCCTTTAAAAATTGTACTGATTTTAGGACATTGTCTAAAAAGTTTCGTTAGGTTTAGTTCTGTAGGCTACAAATCAAGTCTCGATAAATTTGAGGGTTGTACTTAGGACTTATTGTACACCGCCGACGAAAGGTTTTTGGAATAATAGCAACTATTGGGAAAAACTATTAAGTATGAATGTTTGTTTACTTCCTTTGTAAAGCACTACTTTCGCATTTCCTCTTCAAAAGTAAAAATTTAAAATGAATTGTCTCTCTGTTATCCTTGGCTTCTTATTTCTGATAACCGGTATTCCTAATGGACATACCCAAATAAAAAAGTCAATAGAAGTCGAATGGGAAATGATCAAAGACGAAGGCAATATTCAGGTTTATACCAGAAAGCCCAAAGAGGCAAAGCTCAAAGAAATTCGGATTATCGCTGAGTTTAAGTTAGATATTGATACGCTTTTGAAAGTCCTCAATAATGCTAATCAATATACGGACTGGGTTTATAAATGTGAGGAGAGTAAAGTGGTAA
>JBLHJZ010000492.1:0-4331 GCA_047619515.1 Saprospiraceae bacterium
CTTTTTCTTTCGTTTCCTCTTTTACCTGAACGGTCATTTCCTCATTTGCTTCGACCTGCTGTAGCTCTGTAGCGATATCCGGCATAATAAAGAAATTGGGATCATCGCCACCTTTCGCCAGGAATTCTGCACCAAGTTCCGTCAATTCTACGCTTCTGGTCTTTTCCTCAATAGTGAAGAGCAAAGGTTCATCTACCAGGTGCATTCGCTTACTTTGCTCCTGCATATAGTGATTCTCTGTCTTTTGCATTAGCACTTTCACTCCTTCTTCACTCAAAAATTTGATCAGCGGCTTGTGTTTTGGAAGGGCTCTGTGTGCTCGTAATAAGGCCATACCTGCTTCATCTTCTTCTACACCAATAACACCATCGGTGAATAATTTTCTCGCAGTGGCGAGAAATCCGCTAGCTAGTTTTTTTTGTGCGTTGAGTAAACGATCCACTTCGGGTTTCAACGCAATATATTCCTGTGTTTCACTTCCTTTAGGGATCGGACCCGAAATAATCAACGGCGTCCGGGCATCATCCACCAAAACAGAATCCACCTCATCAATCATACAGTAATGGTGCTTCCCCTGAACCATTTCATCATACGATCGCACCATATTATCCCGTAAATAATCAAAACCAAATTCGTTGTTGGTGCCATAAGTGATATCACAATTATAGGCTTTTTTACGCTGGTCAGAATGCGGTTTGTACTTATCAATACAATCAACCGTCAGCAACAGAAATTCAAAAATCGGTCCTACCCATTCACTATCCCGTAGAGCCAGATAATTGTTGACGGTAATCACATGTACACCAAGACCGGACAAACCATTAAGATATGCAGGCAATGTAGCCACTAAAGTTTTACCCTCTCCGGTCATCATCTCTGCGATCTTTCCGTCATGCAAAACCATGCCTCCGATCAGCTGTACATCATAGTGTACCATATTCCAGGTGATCTCTCCTCCCGCTGCCATCCATTTATTCTGCCAAATCGCTTTATCTCCTTCGATGGAAACATAACCTTTAGCAGCAGCTAAATCCCGGTCGTGATCACTAGCGGTAACAGTAATAGTATCATTTTCCATAAAGCGTCGTGTGGTTTCTTTGACCACGGCGAAAGCTTCCGGTAATATTTCTTTTAAAATATCTTCGAGATGTTGATCTCGGTCTTCTTTGAGTTTGTCTATTTCATTATAGATTTCTTCTTTCTGATGAAAATCTTCTACATCAGAAGCCTCTTTGCCTAGCCTTTCGATATCTTCATCGATTCCTGCAAGATGCGTTGCGATACGCTCCCTGAACCGGAGAGTCTTATTTCGCAGGTCATCATTACTCAGGGACGTGAGTTTTTCAAACTCCTCATTGATTAATTCAACGATCGGGGCATATTTTGTAACGTCCCGGTCGTATTTCGTACCGAAGACTTTCTTAAAGGATTTGGATATAAAATCTAACATTTTCGTTCTTTTTATGTGTAATCAGCAAAGATACCAATAGAAGTGAATAAGATTACTTTCCGTACCTGTACTTTTGTAAAATTCTTAATCATATGAATGGAATTGACAGCACATATTTTGTACCATCCCGTTCATTGACTACTTAATACGCCAAAATGGCATTTAGTTTCGGAACTGGGTTACAGATATGGCATACAAATTCAAAATGTGTACCTATTTAAAAAAACATTTTCAGGTTTGTATGGTTTTATAAGCATCAAAAAATAACAAAAAAATAATGTTAAAATTCTTTGCCTATTCTGTCCTGTTCGGAGTCTTTGTCTGTATGCTCTCCCCTTCCTGTACCGGAGAAAAAAACACCAAAAAAAATATAAAAGCCTATTATTATCCGGTGGCCGCACTTAAAGAGCCTTTGGTTTATGAATACCGTCCGGTCAATAACGACACTTTGGGCACGGAATATTATTATTTCATGACTATTGAAACGGATACAGCGACTTATTTTACCACTAATATCTATAATCAGTTTTTCGAAGTAGAACAATTTTCAGTGGAGGAAGTAGTGAGTAATGGTATGCTGCAAAAGGATTATTTTCTATATATCACTGATACGACGGGCAGGAAGACACGTATCCCGGCGGAGATCGAATATGGCAATACCTTCCCTTTTGAGGTCAAAGATTCCACTGGTGTTTTTCTGCAAAAGATGAAATGGGTCTTTAGTGAGGAACCACTCTATTCCACAACACTCATAAGAAACAGGCGTTATATTGGCGAAAAACAGTATCAATATAAGGGTACTGACTACGATGCGGTAATGTTTAGCCTTCGGGAGCTAGTCGATGATTTTAATGATGGGCACCTGGAAACGCAAACGAGCGGCATTGAGGTATACGCAAAAGGTATTGGCTTGGTCTATTACAAAAAAAATATTAGCAAAAACCTAATTTTGGAATACGAATTGGTAGATCAGTATACAATGGCGGAGTTGGAGGAGAAATTTAAAAGCCAGTAATCAAAGGCCAAATATGATCATCCAGGAGTTTGTAATAATTGGAAGGTTATTGAAGGGTTACCATTTTTTAGCTGTCGAAAAAATGGTATTCGGCATTAGGTTTTCGGTAATCTCTGAATACCGAACACCGAATGCCGATTTTGCTGTACTTTAATTAAGGACAGATTACCAAATTAAGCAATCATCTTTATGAAATTCGGGATAACACCTATTTGACCTTTGCTTAACGAGCTACAAAATAATAATATCGATTGAAGTATATTTATTCCATATTGATCGTTCTATCCCTTGCTGTCGAAGCCCGGGCACAGGTGTTTCCACCAGATTTTCTCTGTGTGCGGAATGATAGCTTATTTTGGGAATTACCAACAAATACCTGCGGAGCATTTAATAGTTATGAAATTTTCTTTAGCCCTAATCCCAATGGACCATACACGCTGCTATCCTCAATAAATAATGACGCTGAGACTAATTATTTCCATAGCAACCCACTAGGAGAGACTTTTTATTTTTATATGCAGACCAATGCCAATTGCCCAGGAGAACAAGTGCTACATTCGGATACGCTCAATAACGAATCACCAACACCTTCGCCAATATCTGCTGTCACCGTCACTGGCAACCAGGTTATCGTAGACTGGCTCAGCAGCACTTCTCCTGAGGTTACGAATTACATAATTTACCGGACATCTCCGAATGGAACTTTGCCCGTGGATACTGTTGATGCCGATGCAAACACTTATATTGATCTCGCTTCCAACCCCGGAAATAAAGTGGAATCCTATTTCATTCTTGCAATGGATGCCTGCGGGAACACCAGTATCTTTGACCTGCCTCATTTTACTATTTTTATAGAAAGTGCTTATACCCCTTGTGGCAGAATTATCGATCTAAAATGGAACAGGTATCAAAACTGGCTCAATGGCATTGACAAACAAGAACTTTGGATGTCGACCAATAATAGTAGTTTTTCTCTGCAGGAGGAATTATCTGTATCGGATTCTACTTATATTTTTACCGAAACCAATGATGGGGACACTTATTGTTTTTATATAAAAGCAACAGAACGGATTAGCGGTATTGAGTCCTTTTCCAATGTTAATTGTCTAAACGTAGATTTTGTCGAGCCCGTCAGGTCTTTATTTCTCAAAAACGCAAGTGTCAATGATGCCAACCAGGTCGAGCTTACGTGGCAGTGGAATGATGATGCTGAAGTAGCAAGCGTAGCATTTATGGAAAGAGCAGAAGGCGACAATTTTTCAACAATAGATAGCTATACCCCGGCATCTTCCATCGATAGTGAAATCACCCAAATCGTAAATGGCGCTGATCCTACAAGCAATAAGCATTTTTATCAGCTAAAATCAATTGATGACTGTGATAGTACTAATCTATCTAATGAAGTTCTGACAGTCCATTTATTAGGTGTTGCCCAGGCCAATCAAACAAATCTACTCAACTGGACTCCTTTTGAAAGAGCGGATGGCAATATCGACAGCTATGAAATATATCGAAAGGTCGGCGGGATTAGCAGCTATATAGAAACGGTGGATGGGATGACGACTACTTTTACAGATCCTATAGACATCAGCAATCCAGGAGAGGCCAATGTCTGTTATTATATCATTGCTAATGCTACTGTCACTGATCCCGATGGATTTGAAATAGCTATCGCTTCGCAATCCAATACTTTTTGTGTTGTCCAACTATCCGACATCCTGGTTCCAAATGCCTTTATCCCTGATGGCATCAATAAAGAATTCAAACCGAGGATTGTTTTTGTGGAAGAGGCGATCGGCTATGACCTGCAAATTTTTGATCGCTGGGGAAAGAAAATTTTCGAAAGTACAGCTCCTGATCAGGGCT
>JBLHJZ010000493.1:0-4328 GCA_047619515.1 Saprospiraceae bacterium
GCATTTGAAGACCTGCAAAAACCCCATGATCAGGATGAAATCTATGTTATCGACCGGGGAGAAGGTGTCTTTTTAAACGGAGATATAAGGCATATTTTTGAAGCTGGAGATGTGTTGTTCGTTCCGGCAGGCGTAGCGCATCGCTTCGAGAAATTCACAGAAGACTTTGCTACCTGGGTAATTTTTTATGGGCCGAAAGGAGGGGAAGTGGAAAAATTAGGAATTAGGAATTAGGAATTAGGAATTAGGAAAACTAAGAACCTTCCCTCAAAGGTGCCTCTATTTCTTCCTCCTTCTTCTTCTTCATCAACAAATTCGAAAAGAGAAAAATCCCGATACCAACCATAATCGACACATCGGCAAAATTAAAAATACCGGTTCTTAAGCTACCTATTCCCATATTCATAAAATCCACTACTTTCCCAAAAAGCAAGCGGTCATAAATATTGCTGATCCCACCGCCGAGTATAAAGCTCAAAGCCAGGATCTGATACCTGTTGAGTTCTTTAGAGAAAAAGGTATAGAAAGTAAGCAATGACAACATGAGCACCGGAAGCGCTTTGAGCAAAACGAGCTGTAGCGTAGGATTCAGGTCTGACCCCAGGCTCAAAAAGGCACCATCATTTTCCACAAAGGTCAATACGAACAAATCGTTCATATAATAAGTGGAGGGTTCCCCCATTAGTTTTTCTATGGCAATACCTTTCGTCCATTGATCCAATAAAATATTGACAATGAGGGTAATCAGTACAAAAGCAATTCGCTTAATCGTTGTATTCATGAGCACTATCCTATTTTGAAGATGCAAATTTAATATAAAATACTATCTTTAGCGACATACTTTATTATAAACCCATGGCAATCGCAAGAAAACCTTTAACTCTTTGAATTACAGGCTAGTGATCGTTTTACCTATGACTGGGCTGCGCCCTTGTGATCGACCTACGAAGCGATCACCTTTTATAGCTTAACTTCTCTTGCGATTTCCATGACAATAAATCTACTTTAACAAATGGAGCCATTTTTTACTAGCGATGCAGTTGTATTAGGATTCTTACTAATCATATTAGCCGCTGTCTTTTATACTTCAAACTTAAAATCGTCCGGCTGGAAAAAATTTTACACTTATGTCCCTGCCTTGCTCTTATGTTATTTCCTTCCCGGTTTATTGCACTGGCCGCTGGGCTTGATTGCATCCCACTGGTACGAGACGGGATTGATTGATCATTTAACAAATCTGGGCTTTAGCTTACCAGAAAATGGTATGTCTTTTTCAGAAATTCAGCAATGGATTGTGGATAATAAAATCTCTGACACCAAACAGTTTGAAGGGCATTCCCAGTTATATTATGTAGCATCGCGGTTTTTATTGCCTGCAAGTTTAGTATTACTTTGTGTCAGTATTGATTTTAAAGGTTTAGTCAATTTGGGCCCTAAAGCCCTTATTATGTTTTTTACGGCGACTTTTGGAATCATCATTGGTGGTCCGATTGCGCTCTTTATCATTTTGGAATTTGCCCCCGGGATTATTGATGCAGACAATGACCAATTGTGGCGTGGGCTTTCCACCGTAGCCGGAAGCTGGATTGGTGGAGGTGCTAATCAAAACGCTATGGCTGTGATTACTGATGTGGTGGACAAGCCAATTTTCCCTACCATGATTATAGTGGATGTAGTCGTTGCAAATATCTGGATGGGCTTTTTATTATATGGCGCGAATATTTCAACCCGAATTGATGTCTGGCTCAAAGCAGATAGTTCAGCGATAGAAGATTTGAAAAAGCGGATGTCAGATTACAAAGCCAGTGTATCCAAAATGCCTACCACTACCTCTTTGTTTGTGCTACTTGCGGTGGCTTTTGGAGGAGTAGGACTGTCTCACTGGGGCGCAGATGTATTAACGCCATTTATGAAAAGGTTCTCCGATACGCTTATTTATTATAAATTAGATTCCTTAATGTCCCATTTCTTTTGGTTAGTGGTCATAGCAACTGCAGTTGGAGTATTACTATCCCTCACAAGAGCCCGAAAGCTGGAAGGAGTAGGCGCCTCTACCTGGGGTTCTATTTTTATTTTTATACTGGTGGCCACCATCGGCATGAAAATGAATCTTGGTGAAGTTTATAAAAATTTAGGCCTCTTCGCTATTGGCCTAATATGGATGCTGGTACATGTAATCATACTTTTGGTCGTGGCAAAACTAATCAAGGCACCGTTTTTCTTTGTGGCCGTAGGTAGTCAGGCGAATATCGGAGGAGCTGCTTCTGCGCCTGTTGTCGCTTCGGCATTTAGTCCTTCTCTTGCACCGGTGGGCGCTTTAATGGCGGTGCTTGGTTACGGGATAGGTACTGTGGGTGCCATTGTTTGTTCCAAGATCATGGAGGTGATCGCGATGGGTGGAGGATGATTGGGAATTGGGAATTAATGATGTTAAGAAAAATAATTAGCCACTAAAAAGTCTGGCTCACCCCTGCCCTCCGGGAGGCGGGGGTGAGCCAGACTTTTAGCAGAATATTATACCTAAAAAGCTTTTCCGAACACTCCTAATTAGGATTTAGAAAAAAAATCAATTGTGAGTTTCTTCATTCCTTTATTTAATTCAAGTTGCAGATATCTTCGATTTTAAAAAGTCAGCAGTACTTCGACTTCGCTCAGTACAAGCCTGATCCTGCTAAAACTTAATACTGATCATTTTTTTTAGCAGGATCAGGCTGCACACTGCCAACTGAAAGACTGCCAACTACAATAGTTCGCAACTTGAATTAATTCCTAATCTATCAATCTTTCATGCTTTTCCCATAGCATTTCTTTAAAATACCATGCCCCATCTTTCCTTGTGGCGTGTAATCCCGTGAATTATAACCTTCACCTCCCCGCATATTTGGAAACCATTTCCAGATAAAGCCACCATACCAGTAGGGTTCATCCCAAAAAGTTTCGAGAAGAGCCTGAAGTGCATTAGCTTGTGCCTGTTCATTGACTGCTAAGGTTTTGACTTTTCCTTCGAGTTCCCAGGTGTTATGAGCACAACCATCGACACTGAGATAACCATACTCGGTAAATACGATCGGTTTTTTTGTTTTGTTATAAAAATGGCGAATTGCTTTTTTATGAGGCTCCCAGGCTTTCTTGAGTGATTCCAGAGAAGGTGTTTTAGTATCTTTAAGCGGGAAGTAGGCATTGATCCCCACATAATCCAAGGCATCCCAAAAAGGGACATCCATATACTCGTCCCAGTTGGCAGCGTAGATCAGCTTTCCTTTATAGATTGCTCTGACTTGGATTATTAAATTTCTCCAATACTGTTCTCTTTTCCTCGCGCTGATTTTGAATTCAGTGCCGACGCAGAATACGGGAACGTCCAACTCTGTTGCGATTTTCGCAAAGGTCATTACATAATCCGTATAATCCCCTTCCCATTGCTCCCACTCCGCTGAGGTTTTATAATCAAGGCTACCCGTCCAACTGCCAGGAATATAAAGCTGGGGTTTTAATACCACTTTGACATTGGATGTTTTTGCCAACCGGATTGTTTCGCGGACCCCCTCTTCGCGTTCGCCCCACCATTGTCGATCTGTGTTATAATGGACTTTGGGCTCTTTGAGTCTGGTAAAACCATAAGGGATCACAGCAATCCAATCGGCATTAACTTCCTTTACGGCTTCCATTGGATTGTTGGAATAAGCACTGGGTGGAGCTACAAAATTTAACCCTCGTAGCATATGGGTCTTAGTCGGAGCATTGACTTCGGGCATGTACACCGCAGCAGCCTGATCACAAGATTTCAAAAATGAAAGCATTAAGAGGGGAACCAATATGTATTTAGTCATAATGCGAATATAAGATTTTAGCAGATTACCTGGAATCTGTTTGCGTTTTTAATATCATTTTATCCAAAGATTTATCCGTGTTCGGACAAAAACAGCCAGAACAGTAAGGTCGCTGTTGAAAATATTTCAAAACGCAGTATATACCTGTCAATAATTTTATCATTTTACTAAAAATAATAGCCAATTATTAAAATTTAGACACAAATAACCCTGAATCATCCAACATATTATCAAAAAATACCAAACTATTGATGAAATTTTAAAAACGCCTTAGATTATTAATCTATAAATACAATAATGCTAACAAATTCGATTGTTTGATACAAAATATTTAAATAATTAAATAATTGTTTAAATTATTTGCAACATAATACCTTTTTGATGTAAATTTGTATTGTAGCATTGAAAGAAATGTTACTATAAAAAATAAAGATTTATAATTTAAGATTTGATGGCTAAGGGCTAAGACAAACCGGCTTTTCTTCCTCAAGCTTAAAT
>JBLHJZ010000494.1:0-4325 GCA_047619515.1 Saprospiraceae bacterium
AAAAGTGATAGAAGCTTTAGATTATTGGCAGCAGAGAATCGGGTATACCATCCAAATAGGGATTGAAAGAAAAGAAGTCAAACCAAATACTGATATAGCAGAATTTGCTTCTTTATTTATCAGTATTCTTGAAGGAGGTATTATGATGGCCAGAATTTACAAAGACCCAAAATATTTTGTTAGCATCAGTAAGCAGTTATTAATAATGATTGATGAAATTAAATTATAAACCAAATGGTTTAAAATAAATAAATATGGAAGTTGCCAATAATTTCGAATACCTTATATTTGTGGCTTTTAGCTTTTAGCCCTTGGCTGTAGGCTTCCCTTTATCGCGTCCTATAAAGCGGGGGAGGTAAGCCAATTGCTAAAAGCTAAGAGCGAAGAGCTTGAATCAAGTTTCCGGCAATAGGTCATGCACTCATTTCTTTTGTATACCTTCGCCCGAGAAGACACCGTCTATTTATCTCTTTTAGAAATAATGCGACTGTTCTAAGATAGATGCCTGAAATTTCTATGCTATCTTTGTCCCCCCTGCTCTAAATTGCTTATTCATAATTTCTTTGGTTTTTTAGTATGAAAATAAAGGTTTTCCAGATATGGTCAGATCCAGACAGCGTTTTGTTTGATGTGCGTACTCCTTCCGAGTTTAGGCAGGGGCACATCCCTGGTGCCCACAATTTCCCTCTGTTTTCCGATGAAGAACGGGCCATAGTCGGCACTTTATATAAACAACAAGGCAAGGAAGAAGCAATGATTAAAGGGCTGGAATTCGTGGGGCCAAAAATGAGCAAGTTTGTTAAAAAAGCAAAAAAACTGGCTGCGGGAAAGAAAATCGTGATTCATTGCTGGCGGGGAGGGAAACGGAGCGAAAGCATGGGCTGGTTGCTGGGTTTAGCTGGAAATGAAGTGTCTATCATTGAAGGAGGTTATAAAGCTTACCGGAATTATTTTAAAGAACAGTTAGAAAAATTGCCATTAAAAATAATAGTGCTTGGCGGAAGGACGGGATGTGGTAAGACTATTATTCTAAAAGCGCTTGCCGAAAAAGGGGAACAGGTAATAGATTTAGAAGGTTTGGCCTGTCATAAAGGGTCGGCTTTTGGTGCTCTTGGTGAGTCGGAACAACCGACTACGGAGCAATTTGAAAATGACCTCTATGCCGTTTTTCGACAGCTGGATCCTGGAAGTCCGATTTGGGTTGAAAATGAAAATCGATCCACTGGCAAGGTGTTTATCCCGGAAGGATTCTGGAAGCAAATGAAAGCTGCTCCGGTGATTAATTTAGAACGACCCTTTGAACAGCGAAAGGAAATTATCCTCGAGCAATATGGTCAGTTTTCTATTTTGCAATTAAAAGACTCTTTTATAAAAATACAAAAACGCCTGGGCGGCCAAAATCTTAATGCCGCATTGGAAGCACTGGATCAAAATGACTTACCCGGCGCCATTGCGATTGCCCTACATTATTATGATAAAGCTTATCAGTATTATTTAGATAATAATCAGGCACCAAAAATTCATCAAATGGTGATTAAAAATGAAGGCGTTGAAGAAATTGCGGACAAGCTTATTGTTTTAGGGACAGAATTATCCAGCTCAAAAAATATGGAATCCGAAAGCTAATTTGGACAGGTTTTTAATTAAAAATTAAATGGAATATAAACTTACGAAATATAGCCACGGCGCTGGTTGCGGTTGTAAAATAGCGCCAAAAGTATTAGACAGCATTTTGCAAAATCAATCCCCAAAAATTTCCTTCCCAGGCTTACTAGTTGGCAATGAGGAGCGAGATGATGCAGCCGTTTTTGACCTTGGAGATGGAACAGCGATTATCTCAACTACTGATTTTTTTATGCCTATTGTCGATGATGCCGCAGATTTTGGCTGGATTGCTTCCGTCAATGCGATTAGTGATATCTATGCGATGGGTGGTACGCCTTTGATGGCGATTGCAATCCTTGGCTGGCCGATAAATGAGATTCCACCAGAAGTGGCCAATCAGGTGATAGCAGGAAGTCGGCAGGCATGTGCAGAAGCAGGTATACCACTGGCCGGCGGGCATAGTATTGATAGCCCGGAGCCCATTTTCGGGCTGGCAGTCACCGGTAGAGTGGCTATTAAACAGCTAAAGAAGAATGGCGGTGCTACACCGGGCTGTCGACTTTATCTATCCAAACCAATCGGAGTCGGCATTCTCGCCACCGCTCAAAAGAAAGAGCAATTAAAACCCGAACATAGTAATCTCGCGCGTGATAATATGGCAATATTGAATAAAGCAGGTATTCGCTTTGGGACTTTACCTTATGTAAAAGCGATGACCGATGTTACCGGATTTGGCTTGCTTGGTCATCTCAGTGAAATGTGTGAAGCAAGTAATACAAGTGCTGAAATTAAGTTTGACAGGGTTCCTTTTTTACATCGTGAAATACTGGATGATTATTTGGCTAAAAAATGTATCCCTGGCGGGACTATCCGCAACTGGGATAGTTATGGTCATAAAATCGGAGCGCTTTCAGAATACCAACGTTACTTGCTTTGCGATCCGCAGACCAGCGGCGGCTTACTGGTAGCCGTGGAGGAGGAGTATGCACTAAATTTTGAATCGCAGGCCCGAAAGGAAGGATTGGAATTGAAGCCTTTTGGGCAGATGGTGGAACGGAAGGGGGTCTTGGTGGAAGTGAATTAGGAGCTTGTAGGCTGTGGATGTAAGGTGTTTAAAATAAAATCAAATTGTTATATTCTTAAAAAAGGATTGCCCTTCACGGAGGGAAAATGATAATAAATCAAGACAATATATTTGACCAGATTAATATTAGTATTACGTTTGGATTTTAAACGGAATCACTACCTGGAACAACAGGGGAAATGAATTAAAACTTATTTTACTGGGTGTATTTCATTTTGTTGGAGTAGAGCTTCCAGAACTCCAAGTTCTGGAAGCTCTTGCTCTTCAAAAAACGACAAAATGAAATACACCCAATTTACTCAAGCTGTTGGAGGAAGTTAAAAACTAATAAAATAAAAAAAACAAAATGGAAACAGTAAACGCGTATGCAGCAAGCGAAGCAGGAGGAAAATTAGACTCTTTTTCATACGAATTACCCGAATTAGGAAGTGACCAGGTGGACATCAAGGTTCACTATTGTGGGGTCTGTCACTCTGATTTAAGTATGTTGAATAATGAATGGGGAATGACGCAATATCCTTTCGTTCCCGGGCATGAGGTTGTGGGTGAAGTAGCCGCTGTTGGTGTTGAAGTGAAAAATATTAAACCTGGGGATTTAGTTGGACTCGGCTGGAACTCAGCCTCATGTATGCATTGTAATCAGTGTATGGATGGCAGTCATCATCTTTGCAATTCAGTAGAAGGAACTATTGTTGGGCGTCACGGCGGATTTTCGGATTACGTTCGAAGTCACTGGTCCTGGGCCATTCCACTACCTGAAGGCATCGACATGGCAAAAGCAGGCCCTTTGCTTTGTGGAGGAATTACGGTATTCAATCCAATTATTTTAGCGGGCGTAAAAGCTACCGATAAAGTAGGTGTGATTGGTATTGGGGGATTGGGGCACATGGCTTTGAAATTTCTAAATAAATGGGGCTGTGAAGTTGTAGCCTTTAGCTCAAACCCAGATAAAAAAGACCAGATCCTGGCAATGGGTGCGACCAAAGTGATAAATTCCAGAGACCCTAAAGAAATAAAAAGCATTAGGGGTAGCTTAGATTTTATTCTGAATACTGCCAATGTAACTTTGGACTGGAATTCCTATTTAAAAGCTCTTGCTCCCAAAGGTAAATTCCATACGGTAGGAGCAGTTTTAGAACCGATGGCTATACCTGCTACTTCATTAATGTCAGGGGAAAAATCTGTAGCCGGGAGTCCATTGGGAAGTCCTGCGCTGACCCGAACGATGCTTGATTTTTGTGTTCGACACGATATTTATCCTATGGTGGAGGAATTTCCTTTGGCAAATGTGAATGAAGCTATGGAGCACCTCGAAGAAGGGAAAGCGAGATTTAGGATTGTTTTGAAGGTTTCATAATACAAAAAAATAAGGCTACGCCTTGTGGAATCGCTTTCAATCGGCATCACAAGGCGTAGCCGATCACTACCTCACAAGCGAAGCGATCACCTTTTGTGAGCTAAGCTCTTCTTGCGATTGTCATGCCGCTCTCTAGTCAATAACAGAGTTATACAACATCGGGCAACAGGCAATGTGGTACTGTCAAGAAAACCATTTTTCATTAATACCCTTATAGCGAGTTCTGCCAATCGGCAATCGATCGCCGTCATATAATTCTAAGCTGTATTTACTTCCTGG
>JBLHJZ010000495.1:0-4322 GCA_047619515.1 Saprospiraceae bacterium
TAAGTTAGTTATTATAAACCAAATAAAATGATCCAAGAATTATATCAAAAAGCAATGAAATTTGCAGGGGAAAAACATTCTAATCAGAAAGTACCTGGGACAAACGCTAATTATCTTTTACACATTTCGAATGTTGCTATGGAAGTTTTAACTGCCTATTATTCTGGGAATAAATTTGATATTAATTTCGCGATACAAACCGCAATTTTACACGATACCATAGAAGACACAACAACCGATTATAATGAATTGAAAACTGAATTTGGAGAACAAATTGCAACTGCTGTTCAAGCGCTGACAAAAGATGAAAAATTACCTTCGAAAAGAGAAAGAATGGTTGATAGTTTGAATCGAATTAATCAATTAGATAATGAAGTTGGACTAGTCAAGTTAGCTGACAGAATAATAAATCTGCAATCTCCGCCAGGTCATTGGGACGATAATAAAATTTCCAATTACCTGGAAGAGGCTAAAATGATTGCAGAAACATTAAAAGATAAAAATGAATATCTTATTAATACTCTATCCCTAAGCAAATCACCCAACCCCAATTGGACTAAATAAGCCCCAAAGGAATAATACCAAAACCACCAAAATAAGGGTCAACAAAATATCAGATGTCCATTTAAAGGAAGCTGGTTTTGTGCTCTTTTGAAAAGTAACCAACTCCAGTAAAGCGGCTGGTTGCGGTGTCCCTAATTTACTAATCAACATTAAAATCGCTGAACAAAAAAGAAAGAGGAACAAAGCGAAATGTAAAAAATTGATACCTAAAAAATAACCCAACATACTATCATCGACAATTGATAAACTGCCTTCATTGCTCATAAATTCAATAACTAATCTAAATATCCCGATAACAAAACCTGTCCAAAGGGTGATGATGGCTGCACGGGCATTTATCCATTTATAATAAAGGCCGAGTAAAAATACGGCTGCAATTGGTGGGGCAATATAGGCTTGAATACTTTGCAGGTAATGAAAAATACCGCCACCCATCAAGGCATTCATAAAGGGAATCCATCCTAAACTCACAATCACTAATACGACGGTAGAAATCCGTCCAAAACGAACTAAATCTTTTTCAGAAGCCTTGGGTCTGTATTTTTGATAAAAATCTATAGTGAGCAAAGTGGAACATGAATTGAAAGCGGATGATAAGGAACTCATTAATGCCGCTAATAGTCCGGCAATCGCCAATCCTTTCAGACCCGTCGGCAGAAATTCGGTTATCATCACAGGAAGAGCCTGATCGGCATTGTCCAATGAAAAACTAATCATGCCTTTTTCCATTAAAGCATAAGCGATGACGCCAGGAAGGAAAAAGAGGAAAACAGGTAATAGTTTTAAATAACCCGCAAACAAGGCCCCTTTTCGAGCATTGCTAATATCTTTTGCAGACAACACTCTTTGCACAATAAACTGGTCGGTGCACCAATACCAAACCCCTAAAATCGGTGCGCCAAATAACATCCCGGTCCACGGATATTCCGTATCTTCCATCGGTCGCCAAAGATTAAAAAATCGGTCAACTGTCGGACGACCTTCCGTTTGTGCCGCCGTCGAAATAGTATTTATCATTTCATCCCAACCTCCTAATTGATACAATCCAAATATCGACACCGCTCCCGTTCCCAATATTAAAATAAAGGCTTGCAGCATGTCGGTATAAATTACCGATTTTAGCCCGCCGAGGACGGTGTAAAATCCGGTCGCTACGACAGTAATTATCGCTCCTGTCCAAAACGGAATACCTAAAATCTCAAAGACCAAGGCTCCCGCAAAAATGATGAGTGAAATTTTGGTGATGATATAAGCCAAAATCGATACCACCGATAAGTAATTTCTACAAGCTCTCGAATATCGCTTTTCCAAAAATTCGGGCATTGTATAAACGCCCGTTCGCAAATAAAAGGGTACGAAGACCCAGCCTAAGAGTATCAAAACCAAAGAGGCGATGATTTCAAAATTTGCCATTGGCATATCCGCTCGTGCACCCGCACCGGATACACCCAAAATAATTTCAGAGCCAATATTGGAAGCAAATAAAGAAGCACCAATCACTAACCATCCTTGGTTTTTTCCAGCTAAGAAATAATCGACTGATGAAAAAGTACCCCCCTTTTTACCAGTAGCTGCCCATTTCGCTATCCAAAGAATAAGGGCAAAGTAAATAGCAATAATTAAGAAATCTAAAAATTCCATCTTTTTATGTTATCGTTTTGTTGTGAGTAGTTAACCTCATTTGTGCCACTATAATATCCCGTCGATGCTCCCACCATCAATTTTGAGAGCAGCTCCGTTGATGGCAGCAGAAAGCGGACTTGCAAAGTAAGTAATTGTATTGGCAATTTCTTCTACGGAAGCAAAATCAATTCCTGTCGCAGATACTTTAATGAAAACTATTTTTCCTTTGAGTGGGTGTATTTCATTTTGTGGGCGGTGGCGCTTCCAGCATTCCAAGTTCTGTTGACTACCCACAGGATAGATTAGCATAAAATTGCAGCAATTTAAATGATCAGTACATATTTTGCGGTCATACTGCGACCTCTTTAAGGTAGGGTGTACAATATGCGCAGGTAAAGTTGCGTCGCTTTTTGTTCCAGCGGAACAATACCTCAATAGCAAATCTTAGGCTGCGTCTGTTTCCGCTCCATCGGAACGGTATCTAATTATTCTAATCAGAAAATGACCTAAATCGCTTACAGATGCGTTTTTTAGATACCATTCCTATGGAGTGGTAATTTTTTTCGCACCTTCTGAGCTACAAAAATATTGTTCCGCTAGAACAAAACTGGAAACAACTTTACATTAAGAAATAATCCTGTAGGGATTTAAATCGAATAGCCACCGATGCCTGCCGGTAGGCAAGAAATCGGTGGTATGAAAACCTCCTTTTTAATAACCACGAAGTGGTTGAATATCCATCTAAAGAGAATTGAACCCATTCCGGGTTCCCGACCGTCTATTTTTTAGCCACCGATGAAATCGGTGGCTATTTACAATAAATCCCTTCGGGATAAGAACCTAATTAAGAACTGCTGGGAAAAATCAATCTTTATTGGCACTCAAAAAAAGACGCAACTCTATATCGTCAGATTGTACACCCTACCTCAGAGAGGTCGCAGTATTATTTTATCTGCCCAAAAAATTACAAAACCTATTCTATGGAGTATCGTAAGCACTCCAGATTCTGGAAGCGCTTGCTCTTGAAAACGACACAAAAAATGCATCCATTTTTCACCATTTATTTAAGCCCAATAATTTTTTCCCCAGCGCAGATAATTCAGCTCTTTGGTATTTTGTTTGCTCCCAATTGCGAGGGTCACCGGGAAAGGCATACCCTTGAGGAGCGATGCTGTTTTTCCAGGAATTAATCCTCCATTCCTTTAGGGATTCCTCCTCCTCCTGAGCCGGCATCATCGAAATATACTGAGCAATTCTCACCTTATCTTTCGAAATATTTGGACGAATACCATGCGGTTCAGCACTATTAAAAATTAGCAAATCTCCTGCTTCCATAGGTACTTTTACCAACTTATCTTCTACGTCCGATATGTCCGGTTGGAAGTGATTTCTATCTTCTGGTTGGGTCAATTTCCAGGTGTCATAATTTCTATATAGCCAGGGGATACATTGAAATCCGCCCATACCTTCATCCGTTTGATCTGCCAAAGCCAATACCCCCTGTACATTCTGTGGCTTTGTTTCCGGGTCATAATCCCAATGAATAAAACCTTTATATTCATACCCCGGACGCATCGGAACATTCAGGTTAGCCCGATCTATCGTGACCCATAATTCTTCTATACCCCAAATATCAACAAAGGCATCATATACTCGTTGCGTTTGGCGATTGTTCCAAAGGTGTTGATTATTATAAACCTCCACCATGCCTGTACCTGCCAGTTCTTTCATCTGCATTGCTGCACGGGGAGCGGCGTACCAGGTCTCTTGTTTATTGGGGTCTTTATCCTCGAACTCCCAAAGGAAGGCAGCCGTTAGTGCTGCCTGTTCATGAGGGATCGCATTTTTAATCACCACATATCCATTATGCTTCCAAAATGCCCATTGTTCCATCGTCAAAACTTTGAGCGAATCTTCCGTAGCCTCCTGCCTTAATCTTACCGTACTACTTTTTGCGGTGGAGGGATTACCCGGAACATCTTTATGCTGATTGTCAGGGATCATTATAGCTGCCATTGTTTTATTTAAATCTTTCATTGATTGATGATTATAAATGAAATAATTATACAAAGTTGGGGAATTAGAATGGTTGAATTTTTACTAAAATTAACCAATACTTGTATAATATTAACTAT
>JBLHJZ010000496.1:0-4321 GCA_047619515.1 Saprospiraceae bacterium
AAAATTATATTCTTCTTACCAAGAAAACACCGGCAGTGGAACAAAAACCGGCTCCTCTTTTCTGCGGAACCATAATAGACAGCCTTACCCGGTTACCTTTGTCATTTGCCAATATCTATCTTAAAAGTACCAAAAAAGGGACAAGCAGTGCCGAAGACGGATCCTTTCAATTCCATGCAAATATAGATCAGGGGGATACCTTGATCCTCAGTTATGTCGGTTATCGGGAGAAAAGATTTCCGGCTACAGATTTTATAAAAAAAGGCTGCCCTTCCGTCGCATTGAATTACCTTGACTTTGGAGAAGATTTTGTTGTCGTTACCGAATACTTGACAGATGGGATTAGCCTCGGAGACCATGGCGCTTACATCGAATTGCAACCCAATAAAATTGGAACGCTACCCGGACAGGTTGAGCCGGATGTGTTGAGTACCATTCAGTTTTTACCGGGAGTCTCATCGACCGATGGCACTGCCTCAGGAATAAGCATTCGGGGAGGTACACCAGATCAGAATCTAATCTTATGGGAAGATATTCCAATCTATCACTCTGCTCATTACTTCGGAATGATATCCGCTTTTAATCCATATATTATTAATAAAGTATCCGTTTACCGGGGTGGATTTGGGGCTGAATACGGTGGAAGAATTTCTGGTGTGATTGATTTGAAATCGGATGCGGATATTACCGGGAAATCTCATTTTGGCGCAGGTACAAATTTTATTAGCGCTTATACCAATGGCGGATTTTCGGTATTGAACAAGAAATTGTCGATCGTCTATTCGCTACGACGTTCCATGACTGAATTATGGCGGTCCCCTGCTTTTGAAAATATCACCAAAAGAATTCACCAGGGTATCCTGGTTCAGAATGTTGACCTCAATAGACTTCCGAAAGGCATCAAAATCAAAGATGAGTTTAAATTTTTTGATTCAAATATTAAGGCAGCCTATCAACTTTCAAACAAGGATAAACTATCCGCCGCCTGGTTTTATGGCAAAAACGATTTTCGGGATTTGATTCATGATGACATGGGTAGTCAAGATCAGGCGGATACTTTATCTCTGGAAAATCAAGGCGTCAGTATTTCCTGGAACCACGAATGGCGGCCCGGTTTTTCAACGAAATTGCTCGGCGTTCATTCCGATTATCATTATCAGTATGGCTATAGCGTAATTACTGAAGGTGAAAACAAACCTGATAAATCAGGTCTCAAGAATAGTAAAATTACAGAGCAACAACTCCACTTTTTAAATACCTATCAAACCAAAACCAGGCATACTTTTAAACTGGCTTATGAATGGATAAACTACGATGTTGCTTTCCGGATTAGAAAAACTTCCAATGATAATCCACAGTCTGACGAAGGAAAAGATAAAAATGCTGGTTTACATGTGCTGTATGGTGCCTATAGTAGTCCAAAAGAAAATCGGCTAGGAATTGACGCCGGCCTTAGGGTTACTCGTTTTGGACAAATCCTGGATGTGTGTATTGAACCCCGTCTCCGGCTTTGGTATGATGTGTCGGAAAACCTGAACCTTTATGCTAATGGCGGAAAATACTACCAGTTTTTAAGCCAGCTGATACAGATCGAAGGAGATAATTCCAGTATTGAAACCCCTGTATGGGCTCTGGCAGGAGGAAAGGAAGTACCTGTTCAATATGCTACGCAATATCAATTAGGCTTGATTTTTCATAAAAAAGACTGGCTGCTGGATATTCAGGCCTATACTAAAAAGGTAAATGATCTTACTTCCCTGACCACAGGTTTTGATGAGGATTTAAGCAACCGTTATAATATTGGTTATTCCACCATACGTGGTTTGGATATATTGGTGAAAAAACGCTGGAAAAATTATCAGACTTGGATCAGTTATTCTTTGGGTAAAATTGATTATCATTTTCCTACTTTTTTTGATGAGAATTTTGCCGGCCCCAATGATCAGCGACATTCCTTCGATTGGGCCAACAAGTTGGCCATCGGGAATTTTGAATATTCCCTTGGCTGGAAGATGACTTCAGGAAGTCCTTATTCTTTACTTTCCAATTATGAAATCAGAATGGCCGCTCCCAATAGCATGGGCCCCAAAGAATCCATCTATCCCGTGGTCAATGAATTCAATAGTGAGCAACTACCACTCCAGCACCAATTGGACGCGTCTGTTTTATATAATTTCTATCCTAAAAAGAAAGGTCAATGGAAAGGAGTCGCCGGAATTTCTTTGTACAATATCTACCACCAAAGAAATATCTATAGCCGGGATTTTTATATCAAAGACGGACGCAATGAGTCAGCAAAATTGAAATATACCGACAAGGTGAATATGGGCTTTACAGCTAATTTTGTGCTGCGGGTGGAGTGGTGACCATGGCGATCGCAAGATTACTTTCCTACTATTTCAAGTTCAAGTTCAAGTCTCAAGATCAAGTCCCAAACTCAAAACCAGGAAACCTAAAGCGATTCGAGGTCAATTTGAACTTGAACTTTTACTTTTACTTGAACTTTATTTAATCAACCTTTATAACTCCCTGTCTCAAAAGTAGGTCTTTCAGTCTTTGAACTGTCTTTATTTTGAACATACCTTTCAAACAAAATAAATAAGACAGTATGAAAAAAAAAATGCCCCTTATCGTTGCAATTACATGCGGACTCTTTTTAATTTCAAGTACGATCGATTTAAACGATTTATTTGAATATTCCAACCAGGCCATCCCATCTTATATTAATGAAGACAATACACCGAACGGCAATCCGATCACAGATGCGGGGGCTACCCTGGGACGGGTATTATTTTATGATAAAAAACTTTCCGTCAACAACACCATTTCCTGTGCCAGTTGCCACAAACAAGCTTTTGCTTTTGGAGATGATGCGACCGTTAGTCTGGGCTGGGATGGCGGAGAGACAGGCAGACATTCTCCTCGATTGGTAAATCCCCGTTTTGGTGAAGAAGAAAAATTCTTTTGGGATGAAAGAGCCAATAGCCTGGAAGAACAAACCACTATGCCCATACAGGATCATGTTGAAATGGGGTTTAGCAATACCAGTGGGAATCCGGATTTCGATTCCCTAATCATCAAATTGGAAGGCATTGACTATTATCAGGATCTGTTCACTTTTGTCTACGGCGATTTTGATATTACAGAAGGAGAAATACAGGATGCCCTTGCACAGTTTGTAAGAAGTATCCAGTCCTTCGATTCTAAATATGATATAGGTAGAGATCAGGTAAATAATAATAATGATGATTTTCCCAATTTTACAACTGAGGAAAACTTAGGTAAAGGCTTGTTTATGGACAATGTGCAAAACGGAGGTGCCAATTGCAATACTTGCCATGGTGCTCCCGAATTTGATATTGATAATAACAGCGATAACAATTCTGTCATAGCAGTAGCTGGGGATCCGAGTGGGGTAGATGTGACCAATACGCGCTCTCCTTCTCTCAGAGATATGGTCAATCCGGATGGTTCTCTTAATGGCCCACTGATGCATGACGGTAGCATTACCAGCTTGATTGATGTCATTAATCTATATGATGATATTACCGTCGATCCGCTAAATACTAATCTTGATAACAGACTTAGCGGGCCTGGGAATAATGGCCAGAATCTAAACCTGACCGAAACAGAAAAAGATAATTTAGTCGCTTTTCTGGGGACCTTGACCGGCGTTGAAATCTATACCGCAGAACAATGGTCTGATCCTTTTGATATCAATGGAGATTTAACGATCCTCAATGGCCCCCTTCCTGTCGAGCTATTAAGTTTTGAGGTGTCAAAAGAATTTGATGAGATACTTTTAGCATGGAGTACCGCCAGCGAGAGCGATAACGAAGGCTTTGAAATTCAGCATAGCCAAAATGCCATTGATTGGAAAAAGGTCGATTTCGTAGATGGAAAAGGAGATACTAATTCGACCAGCTATTATTCCTATATCCATGAGAATCCTTTAGTTGGCATTAATTATTATCGCTTGAAGCAGATGGATTTTGATGGTAGAATGGATTATTCGAATACGCTATCACAATTTATAAATACAGAAGAGCAGACCATTAGTACCTACCCTAATCCTGTGGTGGATTTTCTTCAGGTAGATTTACCCAAAGGAGAATTTATGGCAACAGTTCTCAATGCGGAGGGTAGGGTAGTGACGAATACGGAAATGACGAATAATGCAAGCCTCGATTTCTCGGATTTTAATAGCGGTATTTATTTTCTTTTGATTAAAAATACAAGTAATAACAAAGAAGAAATCAGGAAGATTGTTAAGCGGTAGCAGGTACACGAGATGAGTCTTTCTGGATTTTCGAAATGACCG
>JBLHJZ010000497.1:0-4319 GCA_047619515.1 Saprospiraceae bacterium
CGGGACTTCTTCGTCTGCTGTTATGATGATCGAGCCCGTAGCTTCGCAGCCGTTCGGAGCGGTCACCAGTAAATTATATATGCCTGCTGCTGTAACTTCCGGATTCGAAATGGTAGCCGTAAAGCCTAAAGGACCCGTCCAGGAAAAAGTAGAACCAAGGATACTGGAGGAACTTTGGATTATTATGGTGTCTGGAGCGCAACCTAGTGTATCTCCAAGAATGTTAAGAATCGGAATTTCTATATCTTCTAAAATATTAATAAATGTTGATTCACTACAGCCATTGGGCGCCGTTACGGTTATTCCATAAAATCCAGCGTCAGTAATTAAAGGATTCTGTTCATTAGAAGAATAAGTACCTGGCCCAATCCAGCTAAAGGATGATCCGGGAATACTTGAATTGCTGAATAGTTGAATAGTATCTGGCGGACACCCTAAAATATCTTCCTGAATTTGAATGACAGGTATCTCTATGTTTTGAAAAACCGTAATAGTAGTGTCATGGGTACATCCATTCGCAGCTTCTACCGTAAACGTATAATCACCAGGTAAATTAGTAACAGGATTGGAAATATTAACATCAAAACCGCCAGGCCCCGTCCAATGGTAAATTATTGTTCCAGGAGAGGCACTTCCTGACAATTGAACTATCATCGCATCGCAGGTAAGCGTATCACTCACCATAGCACTTAGGATTACTGGAGCGATAGTATCTGCATTTATAATAATAGAAAAAGAATCAATACAGCCATTGGTGCCGGTGACCGTTACAGCATATTCGCCGGGAAGGTCTACCCATGGATCTTCCTCGGTAGCACTAAAGCCATTTGGTCCGATCCAATCATAATTATTGATAAAAGTGATTGTATCTGTATTGATTTGAATAGGAGAATTTGAACAGTCAATAGTCCCTCCGGTGATATTAATCAAGGGCGCAGCGTAATCGGCACTTACTACTATTATTGCTGATGTATCGCAATAAATCCCCCCAAGTGTATCTGTGAGTATCAGGAGATAATTGCCCGGCAAATTAACCTCCAAAATAGGTTCATTTTCTCCACTCACGATTCCGGCTCCTCCGTTGACTAAATCAAACCATTGAAAGATAAGCGCCTCCCCTGACGACCCGGAAGCATCTATCAATACATTTAAAATATTACAATCCAAAACGGCCACCGGAGCGATATTAATTTGCGGTGCTAGTACGATAAGGTTTAACGACACCAAACTATCACAACCCATAGCGGTAGTCAAGGTCGTGTTATAAATACCCGTTGAATCAAAATAATTATTACCAACCGGAAAAGAATCCCCTTTGCAAATAATTGCTTCCTCATTGACCATAATAGAATCAAGTCTCAAAAATCCGAGGTTTACAAAACTATCACAACCTGCCGTGGTCAATAAAGTATCAAAGTAATTACCGGATGTTTGCAGCCACATTTCATTAAAAAAGTAAGGCTCATCTACGCATACGGTATCCCTAAACTGATTGACAACGGGAGCCTGTACGGTCAAGTCAATAATAATGGTGCTATCACAACTTAGTTGATTAAAATAGTCCAATTGATAAACGCCAGTTTGGTCTAATACAAGTGTATCAAAAAACAAGGTATCTCCAAGGCATATCGTATCTATAATAAAGATAGTGTCCGCTTCATATATCCCCACGCGAAAACAGTCCGTTGTAATAGCCCCACAAAAGGGAGGATTAGCTCCGATAAGGGTATCTCTTAGTTGAGTAACAGTCACTGTATCATTTGGATCCGGAAAACTTAATGTATCTTCCAGCAGATAGGACAAGCCACAGATTATATATTCGCCGGCAACATAATTGATCAAATCGGGCAGTGTATCATATTCAACGATAGTATCCTGACGAGCAATAATATAAGTATATCCATAAAGGCTGGAATCAGGTTGACTGCCCTGATAAATTGGGTCAATATCAAAAATCAAGGAAGAATCTCCCAGGCATACTTTTACACTTTCCAGGGTGTCCAAGACTCCGGGATCTGCGCTACACTCGAAACATCCCAGTCCCGCAGCATCACAAAAAATTATGGTAAAATCAATAATTTCAACAGTGTTCAGCGGATGAGAGTTATCAACCGTCAAAGTCCAGTTCCCATCTACGGTACCGGTATTAAAATCTTCAAGACATCCAAGATGAGGATAGTAAGAACCGGAATAAGGATTGCTCAACAACCAGTTTTGATTATTATCCCAGACATCGGTAAATCCAGGATCAGGCATAGCAGGATCCCCGCAAGGGACAAAGCTGATACTCCAGGGCTGTGGTCCGGTGACGCCAAGTTGAAAAGATTGGGAGCCAATCAAAGTAATCGTTTGCCCCCCTGGCGAGGTGAGCGTCATTTCTACACTCCAGATATGATCCGGCACAAAATCAATCACGATACCACAAATTCCCTGGCCCGGATCAGACAGATCATTATTGACGGCACCTTCTGCAAAAAAATCAAAAGTGGCATTGGATAAGGGCCCTACAAAGGCACCACAGTTAGTACATTCACAGCTTTGAGCCTTTAAGTCAATGGTTCCCAAAAACAAAAGCAGTGCACATAGCGGATATGTACATAGTTTAAAAAAAGTAACCTTTTTGAGATAAATATGCTGCATGAAATTTATTATCCCTTTAATTTTAATATTGAAGTAGTGTAAAAATAGCTCACTTGGATATAAAAGCCATTTTTAAACAACTTCGTTGGGCACAAAATACAAACCCGCCAAATTCCTTTGGAAAAAATAAAAAGTCCAGATTTATCCACTTTACTCCTTGTCGGCTGGAAAGTTTAAATGAAAGTATAGATGATTATGCTATAACATCCCGATTTGCCAGATAAGTTATTCAATTTATATGACGGGTGTCACTCATTTACCTGAATCAACAATATCTGAGCGGCTAAAATCGCAGAAATATTGTATAAATTTCTGCTTTTTTCATGACTTTTACAAACGGATACGGTAATAAGTATACTTCTTGCTATACTGAAGCTAAAGTGCTCTGGGTATTTTATTCTTTTTCACCTTTAAAAAAGTATAAGCTGGTATAAAAATTGGGTTAGTGATATTATCAATAATATTAATCTATTGGAATCAAACATTTAGCAACCAACATATTTAATTTTCGTTAAATTGGGGGATTTGTAATAATTTGAAACCCGTACCGTTCCTTCTCAGCACCTAAATTATTTTAATTAAAACAAGAAATGGGAAAATTAGTAAGCTTAGCAATTATCATCAGCACCTTTTTTTACTTTCAATTCTCCAATAATCAGGAGGAAATCGTCCGTCCTGAAAAAGCTACTCCGAAAGCTATAACCGTTGCGCTGAATAGTGATCCTGATTCTCTCAATAAGGCTCAGTTTTTTCCTGCAATATCTCCCGACAAATACGATGATCTTTTCAAGCCTAATCCCGATTATTTTTCTGAAGGTTTTGATTATCCTGTCGGAAAGCCCGATGCTAAAAAGTATTATAAAGCCTTAAATTTTGGACAGAAGCATCACCTCGGAGAAGACTGGAACGGAAACGGAGGCGGTAATACGGATTTGGGAGATCCTGTATATACCGTAGGAAACGGGCTGGTTGTCTATGCTGCTGATATCTGTTGTGGTTGGGGTAACACCGTTCGGATTGTTCATTTCTTACCCAATCATAGTGAATACAAATACGTAGAATCTATCTATTCTCACTTACATAATGTGCATGTCAAAGTCGGAGATTTCCTCCATCGAGGCGATCAAATCGGTACCATCGGTAATGCAAATGGTCGGTATAGCGCTCATCTGCATTTAGAATTCAGGGATTTTGTCAATATGTCAATGGGCCCTGGTTATTCATCAGACCAATTCGGATACCTTAATCCTACGGATTTTATTGAGGGGAACAGGCCTGTGTCAGGGGTCAGGGGTGAGACAGGGGTGAGAGGTGAGGGGGGCACAAAAAAATAAAGAATAAAAAGCCTAAGCTCCTCATTCTTCATTTTTAATTCTTCATTTTTTCATTAATCTAGTCCACGACTACTTTCTTATACAAGACCTTTCCACCAGACCGCAATTGCAGAATATAAGTCCCGCCAGCGAAATCAAAATCATAGCGCTTCGACCATCTTCCGCCACTGTAATTCAGCCCTTCAGTATATAATTCCTGACCCAATACATTGAAGATACTGAGCTCCAGATTTTCAATATCCTGCCCTTCCAATACCAGGGTGAATTTTCCGTTGTTAGGATTTGGATACAAACTGAATACTTCGATATTTTCAAATTCCTCAAGCCCGGTAATGATTACATCCA
>JBLHJZ010000498.1:0-4314 GCA_047619515.1 Saprospiraceae bacterium
TAGTGATTGATTGGTCACAGATGTTGAAGGTTGATCGGCCTTGATTTGAATTAAAAGCGGTTCTGGTATAAGGGGGCTGGTGAGGTCAGCGCTGGAATACGATTTACTCAACGAGTAACTATGAGGTGCTTTCTTTTTTTCTTTTTCTTTTGCTCCTTTTCGATATTTTGCAAAGGTCAGAATCCTATTGACAGTATGCGAACAGCTATCGTCGATGTACCAAACGACACGGCCAAAGTCTGGCGGTACCGGGATTTGTACAAAAAATTTCGGTAGTGCTGTATTTGTGCACCACTTAATGATCAAAAGCTCAATAATGTCGTGGAATTTCAAAAATAAAAAGTGCGCATTTGTAGCACTACCAATTTATAGACTCGAAGGATTCGACTAGTGCCTATCATTTTTTTTTGGCAATTTGCCTCAAACAAAAATCAATAGCTATAAAATCACAAAATGAATTTCAAAATATTAATCAACATACTTATAGTAATAATATGCTGTACAATTCAGCAAGCACAAGCTCAACCGAAATATCTATTCGAAATCGGAGTGATTGATAGTTTGTATTCTACTATACTAAACGAACAACGAGAGATTTATGTGCAGCTGCCAGCAAGTTTTGACTCCAATGCTATCCGTAAATATCCAGTAGTATATGTTTTAGATGGCGAGGTACTTTTGAATGCAGTTTCGACAGTACACAGCTATTATTGGGGAGGATTTATACCAGAAATGATAATTGTTGGAATTTCTAATAGAAATCATAGAACAAGGGATTTAACTACTTCTGAAATAAATACAAGGTATGGAATGGAGTATAATCAAGAGAGTGGAGGTGCAGAAAAATTCACTAATTTTATAGAAAATGAGCTGATCCCTTACATGGATAGCAAATATCCTACGAGTGATTATAAAACATTGATAGGACACTCTTATGCTGGTTTATTTACTATCAATACTTTAATAAATCATACCCATTTATTTGACAACTATTTGGCCATTGACCCTAGTCTCGACTGGGATAATCAAAAATTATTAAAGCAATCGGAAGAGGTTTTGAAAAGTAAAAATTTTAAAGGTAAATCACTCTTCATTTCATTGGGAGGAATATTGCACATGCAAAATAATACTATTGATATTAACAACGTAATGCAAGACACTTCAGCATATACATTATTTGCACGTTCTAATGTTGAGTTTTCAAATTTGTTGAAACAGAATGAGGAAAATGGTTTATCTAGTAATTGGAAATTTTATGAAAACGATTTTCACGGGACTATTCCTTTGCCTTCTATTATGGATGGTCTCTTATCTTTTTTCACTTGGTACATTATCGAAAATGTACATAAATTCAATGATCCGGAGACGCCAACAAATGAGCTGGTAAAAATTATTAAGAATCGGGAACAGAAACTGCTAGATCATTTCGGTTATCCCGTTCCTCCTTTTGATGAAGAACTTTTTATCATGTCGGGATATATGTATTTGGAAATGGGGAAAATCGAAAAGGCACTTACCTTTTTTCAATTAAATATTGATTATTATCCTTTAAGTGCAAATGCTTACGATTCGTTAGCTGATTTTTATAAAACACAAAACGATTTTGAAAATGCCCTAAAGAATGCCAGCAAAGCATTTGAAATAAGTGGCGACCCTTACCATAAAAAAAGAATGGAAGACTTTGAAGCAAAGATTAATAAGGAATAAGGTTCAGTATTGATGTCAAAGTGAACGGATGCATTTTTGTATCGTTTTTCAAGATTAAGAGCTTCCAGAACTCAAAGTACACCCTACCTCAGAGAGGTCGCAGTATGACCGTAAAGTATGTAATCATCATTTAAATTGCTGCAATTTTATGCTAACCTATTCTGTGGGTAATCAATAGAACTCCAAGTTCTGGAAGCTCTACTTCCGACAAAATGAATACACTCAAGTGAACTCATCTTCACTAGGGAATCACTTCATTTATACATGTATTTCTTCGGTTGATTGATCGGAAGTGCCGTTGAAAGTAGTAGTTTTAGCATTATTAAACTTTTGATATGAAATATTTACTATCCATTCTGTCGCTCCGTTTACTTTTTAGTTGTGGCAATGAAACTACTACAACAGATAAAAACACTTCTCTAGAAACCGTAATAATTGAAGATAAAATCTCATCTAAACTCCCAATTACCTTTGACTGGAGCTTAACAGCTGAAGAATGGATTCATACTATTTGGATGGATCAATATAGTGAACATCCGGAAGAAATTTTAGGCTGAACCACTAAGTGATGAAGCTTTTGACTTATTTTTCATCATTCAAAACATTAGCAGTATTTCGTATTAATGAATCTCAACATCTGATGATGAAAAAAGATCAAAAAGATCTTAAAACTATTAATTCAAATGAAGGTCAGTAATGAAAGAATATCCTGAAATCGAAGCACTAAAAAGCTATTTTGAGCAATTCAAAATCGAAATAACGAAAGGTGATAATCCCATTCAGGATGACTTTTTTTTAATAAAATTAGACATAGATGATGATTCCTGGGAGATTTATATTGATGATGAGTATCATGAATTTTCTAAAAATAGCCCTTTGATGTGTTTGTTTTTAGTTTTTAGTTCTTTAGAAATGTATATTGAAAGTGAAGATTATTTGGTTTGGAACAAGCAAAATAATTTAAATGCTTCAGATATGGATTGGCTGAATTATTATAAATCATTGGATACGATTTACAAAGAGATTGAAAATAAAGTTGGAAAAATTGACCCTTGCGTCTCTTCTTATGATTACAACTTTAGAACTGGTGTTATTGATTCTTTACTCAATAATGATTTTCCTAAAGGCCATTAAATCAGGCCAATTTTTTTCAAAATAATAAGTTCCAATTTTAAAATCCGAACGATTCCCTCTCTTCCTCCTCTTATCTTTGAGGTATGAATTGGTGATTTAAAGAGGGTGTTCAAATAAAGGTGTCTTGCGGGCGGATTTCCCTTTAGGGGCACAGTTTTTTGAATACGCCGATAAAAACCGATTCCTCTTAGTTTTTAGAAATTAGAAATAATCAAAAGACACTCTAGGAGTGCTACAAGCATTCCCAGGGGCATGATTTCAATGGCTAGTTTTCAAATACCTGGATTTTTTCAAACCAAAAAAAAATAAAAATGGACACCACTAAAATGACAAATCCTACCCACCAAATATCGCAAATGGCCTATGCCAGATTAGCGGGACTTCTATATCTATTGATCGCGATATCCGGTGGATTTAGCATCGGATATATGCCTTCCGTTATCATAGCACCTGGAGATGCTATTGCTACAGCTCAAAATATTGCGAAACATCAAGGACTATTCCGACTCGGCATTCTTGGTGATATAGCCGTATTTTTGATGGAAATAGCCTTGACGGTAATGCTTTATCGAATGTTTAAATCCATAAGCCCGACACTTTCTATGATCGCTGCATTTTCCAGAATGGCAATGGGCATTGTTATGGGACTCAATTTGTTTAACTATCTAATCCCTATCAATCTTATGAGCGGTGCTGACTACTTGAGCGCATTTGAACCAGATCAGTTGCAAACGCTGGCGATGCTCTTTCTTGATGCCCATCAGGACGGGGTGTATATCTGGGGATTATTTTTTGCTCTTCATTTAATTGCGCTGGGCTATTTAATTTTTAAGTCAGGTTTCTTTCCCAAAGCACTGGGCGTATTGATGATGATCGGAAGTTTTGGCTACGGAGGTGAAAGTATAGCAGCCTTCACTTTTCCAGACAATGCAACCATTTCGATAGTAGTTACAGTACTTCTTGTGCTTGCTGTTATTGGTGAATTGGGATTTACTTTTTACTTGTTGATTAAAGGACAGGCTTTCAAAGGAAATAAAAAAGATAAAAATAAGTAAGAAGGTGTAATAACTATAGACTTTCAGCCACTAATCAATAAAACGATATACATTATGACTATCAATGAAGCTTATAATTTCTTCAAAAGTTTAAGAACGGAGACCGATAAAAAATCTGAAATCAAGATTTATGGAAATTTTATTGGGATTCTATCCGATCTGGAAAATAGAGATTTTACGGAAGAGGAGCGACAATCAATAGAAAAAAAATTGGATCATCTTGTGTTAAAAGTGAATCCTAAAAACAGGAGAAAATACCTTAAAAACACACTTAATAAATTCAAAATATATCTGCATGATAAATTTTCTCTTATTTCAGAGGGATATTATACGGCTCTTGGAATGAGTCTGGGAATGTGCTTTGGAACGACATTCGGAGTTTTTTTTGGGATTGGTTTTTTTGATGGTCCAGAACAGT
>JBLHJZ010000499.1:0-4303 GCA_047619515.1 Saprospiraceae bacterium
CTCACTCCTCACTCCTCACCTTTGACTCCTAACCCCTGTCTATAACTTTCGGCACCAAAAAATACTGCCCATCCTGTAAAGGCGCATTTTTTAAGGCAGCCTGGATAGGCAGCTGATTTTTAACCTCATCTGCTCTCCACACCTTTTCTTCTGTAGAAATATAGATCAAGGGTTCTACACCTTCCGTATTTACCTCATTGAGCTTTTCTACCATCGTCAGGATTTCATTCAAATCTTTTTGAATAGAAATCCGCTCCGGTTCACTGAGCTCAAGCCGGGACAGTTTTTCAAGTTTCGATATTAGCGCTTTGTCTATTTCCATTATAACTATTTAGATAACCGGCTGTATTTTATCGTTAAACGATAGCCTTTTCATTAAAAAATAACGGTTCTTAGCATCAAAGTTACGGAAATGAATATTTTATTTGGTTCTTATTTCTAAAATAAAAGATAGAATTGTACTTTCACGGCGCTATAATACGAATACCCTCACAAACATTATCAATAAACTCAATTTCTGGACAGGAAATTTTCCTTTATGAATAAAGCTGAGATCAAACACATCGCCATTGCCGGTAATATTGGAGCCGGAAAAACTACCCTTTGCGAACAATTGGGTAAGCATTTTAACTGGGAGGTTCATTACGAATCCACAGATAATAATCCTTATCTCAGTGATTTCTATACCGATATGCAAAGATGGTCTTTTAATCTTCAGGTATATTTCCTCAATAACAGGTATCGACAGATTTTGCATATCCAAAACGGAGAAAAGGCAGTGATTCAGGATCGGACAATCTATGAGGATGCCTATATTTTTGCTCCGAATCTTCATGATATGGGCTTGATGACGACCCGTGATTTTGGCAATTATAGCGACCTATTTGAATTGATGATGTCCCAGGTGAATCCACCGGATTTGTTGATTTATTTAAGGGCGAGTATTTCAACTCTGGTTTCGCATATCCAGGCAAGAGGGCGAGATTATGAAGGTAGTATGAGCCTGGACTATCTTAAACGGCTGAATGAACGCTATGAAGACTGGATCAAAGACTATACAAAAGGTAATCTACTCATCATCAATGTAGATGATGTAGATTTTAAAAATAACCCTGAAGATCTTGGGAAAATTGTCAATCAGGTCAGGGCTGAGCTCCACGGACTTTTTTAGGCAGTGGTGAGGCGGAAGAGGTGAGTTCTCTGGCCTCCTCCTTATGGGAGGAATATTCCTTCCTCGTCTGGGCTATTGATGAGCAGTATTGCTATTTGCCAAAGGCTTGAAAAGCTGGCTGATAAAAATAGACTTTATGCCAAAAGTTTTTGTAAGTCAGAGCGGCACGAACACCGAAGACCGAACACTGTGGATAACGACAATGCCTCCAAATGTCGACACTACATCACCTGCGAAACGATCACCTTTTATAGCTTGAGCTTTTCTTGCGATTGCCATGATTTAGTATAAGTTTGAATTGAATATTTGATAAAATAAGCATACCATTGGCTAAGCCCTGGGATTTGCTCTTATATTCGAATCTCCCTTGACGGGAAAAAGGAAACGGTAAAATATTGGATTTATGAAAACCTTACTGACTATTGTTCTTTTATTTGGTGGCTTAAGCTTATGGATATTTGGTTGTACTGGTACCCAGATATAGAGTGTTGGCACAACGATGGAAGATACTACCGCCTTACAGTCTGCTACACCGATTTTTACTGAACAGATAAATAGTACACAGCAGCCCAATATTATTCAGGACGCTGGTAATAGCACAGGGCTCTGCTTCCTTGGTGGCCCTCTCGAAGGTGTAAACAGGTTTGCTGATCATAAGTCAAGTGAGGGGATCGCCTGCCGTTGCGTCAAGGGTTGATTTGTGCGGTGTGGTATAGGCAGGCATTTCTTTGAGATATCTGCGATTCCCTCAATAGTCTTTCCGATCAAAAGAACCGCTCACTTTCGGTAAAAATAATATATCACTCCCAGGCCTGCCAAAATCAATAAGCATTTCAGATAAAATGGGAAAGTACTTTTTTTCTGATTTCCGGTTTCTTTGATTAAAATCAATTGATTGGCTGCCTGATTTACGAGCACTTGTTTTTTACCTCCCGTCCAAATGACAATAAGGGAATCTACCGTAGTCGCTGCGCCAATTCCAAAATGAGCAATGGTAGAATTTTGCGATAAATGACTGGAGCCCCCTCCGTCAATTTCCCTGATCATTTGCGTTTCACCGCTTACAATTTTTACCCTCGATCCAATGCCGTGGCCTTCTGCATCGACGCCTTTCAGCGCTACTTTGAGCCAGTTTCCGTTTGGTGGTGTGTCATTGCGATATAGGATGGTTTGCGATGGAATGGGATAGGCTAGTACCGGTTTTTGATTGACCACCAATATATCAAGGTCACCATCATTATCAAAATCAAAGGTCACTGAACCCCTGCTGATACCGTAGTCATTGACACCGACGAAACTGGCTTTTTCCGTAAATTTAAAACCCTCATTTTCATAATAAAAATTATTCATCGGCGTACAATTAGGATTCAAATCGCCATTGGCGGCAAAGATATCTAAGTCACCGTCGTGGTCAAAATCTCCAAAATTCGCTCCCCAGGTAATTTTAAAAAGCTTGGTTCCCAGTTCTTCGGATTTGTTGATAAATGGCTTTCCTTCACCTTGGTTGACCATAAATAAATTATAGCGGATATTGGTGACAAAATAATCAAGTAGCCCGTTATTATCATAATCCCCGACTGCCGCTGCCATCGCGTTGATTCTTAAATCCATGTCCAGTTCTTTCTCTACATATTTGAACATTGGCTCAGGGTATTCATTGCGGAGCAGATAATTGGGTTTGGCCTTGTACCCAAAATCATGGTTGATCAATAAGTCCTGATCCCCGTCATTATCGAAATCTGTAAAAAGCCCGCCGAAGCCAAAACCCTTATGGGTCAAACCATATTGGGTATACACATCTTTAAAAGACCTCCCTTTTTGATTGAGCAAAAGATATCCTTTGGCGGTGTTGCTGGCATTCACTATGGTAGCATCGTTGATCTCGTTGAGTTCGCCGGCATAATCATGGAAATAATTTCCGACATAAGCATCCGGATAACCATCGGCATTGAAGTCACCAAAACTTACGCCGGTGCTAAAAGAGTTCATGGATTCCAGGCCAAAATCAGCGGTTGCATCCCGAAAGGTATTATCGCCATTATTTAGAAAAAACAAATTCTTTGCCCTCGGAATAATTTGGGAAGTATCCATCGTATTGATGGTGGTAACAAATATATCGACCCAGCCATCTTTGTTGACATCGGCAGCAGCAACGCCCTGGGTCATATAGTCTTTGGTGATTTGCAAACCGGAAAGATCTATGATATTTTTAAAAGTACCGTCACCCTGGTTGAGGTACAAAATATCCCGATTGGTGCCACCAGTCAGATAGAGATCTTCGTAGCCGTCGTTATTCAAATCAAATACACATACGCCTCCCCCGAGGAATCCTTCGAATACGCTAAACTGATGATCGATACCCGCTTCTTTTGAAATAGCTGTAAATTTTGTTTGAGCATAAGAGATGCTTTGGCAAAGGAATAGTAAACCTATCAGGAGATATAGTTTAGGACAGAAAAGTAAGTTTGGCAATTTAGACAAGTTGTTGATTTTTAATAATTATTCCCGGTACTTCATCTGCATTCCCTGTAGGAAATTCCGGAGAAACTGATCCTTGCATTGGCGATATTGGTGTTGTCCCGGCTTTCGGAAAATGGCGCTGATTTCGTGTTTGCTTACGCGGAGTTGAGCCAATTCAAAAATAGCCAGGATGTCATCATCTTTAAGATTCAGCGCTATTTTTAATTTCCGGAATACCGTATTATTATCCAGGGATTTTTCAGGCCTGGGCTGCTCTCCTTCTCTTTTACCTCTCTTCAAATTGATAAAACCATTAAGGAATATCGCCAGGTCTTTATCATAGATCGCCTGAAACTGTGGGTCATCGTCTTTTTTCAACCAGTTGCTGACTTGAGCCCTGCTCACCTCCTGATCTGCCAGGGCAAACAGCTCCATCATTTTCGAATCGTTGAAGTCAAAAGTGTAGCGGATACGGCGTAGAATATCGTTATTGTCCATAGTTTGATTTTGGATTGAAGAATTAGGATTTTGGATTTAATGATGCACAAATCCCTATTCCTAAAGCCTAAATTTAAAATATCTAATGCTACCTCAACTTCTCTTCTACATACCGAATCACCTTATCCATCAAATGAATTCGGTCTTTGCCCCGTACATTATGCCCATGCATGG
>JBLHJZ010000500.1:0-4297 GCA_047619515.1 Saprospiraceae bacterium
ACGAAGCTCAAAATGTCTTTGATAAAGTAAAAAAGGTACCTGGTTTTCAGGATGCCGAAGAAAAAATGACAACGCTACTTAATCGTGCTGCCGAAGACGCTGCCCAAAAAGCGAAGCCCATTTTCATCGGCGCAATCAAGCAGATGACCTTTAAAGATGCAATGAATATCCTGATGGGAGATAAAGACTCAGCAACCAGATACCTGGAAAAAACGACTTCAAAGCCTTTATTTGCGGAGTTCATTCCCGTAATCCAAACTTCACTGGATGCTGTGAATGCCCGTACGTACTGGAAAAGCGTCGTTACGGCGCATAACAAGCTTCCTTTTGTAAAAAAAGCTAATCCTGAATTGGATGAGTACGTCACTAATAAAGCTTTGGTTGGAATGTTTGGCTTAATTGAAACGAAAGAACAGGATATTCGGGGAAATCAATCTTCCAGATCTTCCGACCTTTTGAAGAAAGTATTTGCGAAGCAGGATAAGTAGGAATTAGAAATTAATAATAGGAATGGAGAATAAGTAAATTGCTTATTCTCCATTTTTAGTTTCTGGTGAAGAGATGTTACCAGGGGTTTTCAATATCCTTTGCTGAATAGTCATGGTTTCGGTCGATATAATAGGAGTTAGCTGGATATGACTTTTTTTTAAGTTTCAGCGTATCTTTTTTGAAACGTCTCATCAACCATGCTAAAGGAGTCAATAGAAAATAAAACAAGAGGGAAAGCAAAATAAAACCATTAATTCGCCCAAGAGTTTCCGCAAGTTTAAACCAAAGCCAGGCGATTTTTTTAGATAGAAATTTTGACAATAAGCCTATTAGTCCGATCACAATAGCTGTAATCAAAAAGTACTTGTTTTCAGTGAAATAATAAATCACAGAAAATCCGGTAGAAATAGCTAATGCCGCTTCAAGGCTTTTTTTAGCGCTGATATCCATTATAAAAATTAAAATAAAGAGTATATAAATGGTGCGATGGAAGAACCTCCACCAACGACAATCAAAAGACCAAGTAACACCAAAACAAGAATGATTGGCATCAGCCAGTATTTTTTACGCTCTCTTAAAAAGCCCCAGAGATCTTTTAGTAAACCCATTTTGATAAAAATTGAATAACAAATGTAGGAAAAAGGAACGGCTCCTAATCCATAAAAGCCGCTATTTGGGTCTTCTTCTTCCATTCCGGTTGATCTCTTTTAGCAAATAGAAAACTGCCGATCACCAAATAATCCATTTCTGTTTGCATAAAACAACGATAAGCATCTTCTGGCGTACAAATGATAGGCTCTCCTCTTACGTTAAAGCTGGTGTTAATCAAGATAGCACAATCTGTCTTTTCTTTAAATTTTGAAAGAAGGGTCCAATAAGCTTTATTTGTAAATTTACTGACGGTCTGAATTCGGGCAGACATATCTATATGAGTGATGGATGGTAAAGAAGATCGTTGATAGTAAAGTTTCTCCGTCAATGGCAGACTATGATAATTTACAGGCAATGGTTTTTGAATATCTTTTTGAATATCTTGAACCATTAGCATATAAGGCGAGCCACCTTCGAGCTCAAAATATTCATGAACATGTTCCTCCATAACAGATGGCGCAAAGGGCCTGAATGACTCCCGGTATTTAATTTTAAGATTAAGTTTTTTTTGCATCTCCGCATTTCTGGGATCACCGAGGATACTTCTTGCCCCTAAAGCCCTTGGCCCAAACTCCATCCTGCCCTGCATCCAGCCAATCGCATTCCCTTCACTAATATGCCCTGCTACCTTTTCACAGAGTTGTTCAAAATCTTCAAAATGATGGTAAACGGCTTTGTGCTTTATTACTGCAAGTTCAACATCTAAGGCAGAGAACCGGGGACCGAGATAACTACCTTGCATAGCATCCGGCAAGGCAGGAGTTGTTCTTTCTTTTTCAAAAAACAAATGATATGCTGCTAGCGCAGCACCTAGTGCGCCACCAGCATCTCCTGCGGCAGGTTGTATGAAAATATCTTTGAAAATGTTTTCTTTAACTAATTTACCATTAGCTACACAGTTTAAAGCAACACCACCGGCCATACAAAGATATTCTGCGCCGGTCAGCTTTTTAGCTTCTCTCGCCATGAGTATTACCACTTCCTCTGTTACCTTCTGAATAGCTAAGCCGAGGTTACAATGTTTTGTCTCCAAAGGGGATTCTGGTTCGCGACGGGCTAATCCAAAAAGAACTTCCCATTTTTTATCGTTTACCATCCTTAAACCAACCGCATAATTGAAATAATCCTGGTTGAGCCAAATCGAACCGTCCTGCTTGATATCAACCAGATCTTTTTTGATAAGATTAACATACCTTTCAACCTCCGGAGAAGTAGGATCACCATATGGCGCCAGACCCATTAATTTGTATTCTCCGGAATTCACACGGAATCCCAGATAATAGGTAAACGCAGAATATAACAGCCCTAAAGAATGTGGAAATTGAAGTTCTTTGAGGACCTTTATTTTATTTTTTTCTCCAACTGATATAGAAGCCGTAGCCCATTCCCCAACACCGTCTATTGTCAGGATCGCTGCCTTTTCGAAAGGCGCCGGATAAAAAGCACTGGCTGCATGAGAGAGATGATGCTCAGGAAATAATAGCTTTACTTTTTTTTTGTCAAAACTTTCAAGCTTTTCAAGTTCTTCCAGAATGACGCGTTTAAGCAGCAGTTTTTCTTTTATCCATACAGGCATTGCCTTGATAAAAGAGCTTAACCCTTTCGGGGCAAAAGCATAATAAGTTTCTAAAAGACGTTCAAACTTTAAGAAAGGCTTATCATAGAAAGCAACCGCATCTAATTCTTCAATACGTACTCCGGCATATTTTAAGCAAAACTGTATTGCATTTCCAGGAAAGGAAGGATCATGCTTTTTTCGGGTAAACCGCTCTTCCTGCGCAGCGGCGATAATCTTACCATCTGTGATAATCGCTGCAGCCGAATCATGATAAAAAGCAGATATTCCCAGGATAATCATTTATTAATTTTTATAAATTATGGTAAAAATAAGGAAATTCGCAAGAATGCTTTTTTTTTGGTAAAATTGATTTTTATTCCCAAATGACACCTGCCAATTCATCGGTATAATCACTTCTTTATATCTTTGCTGCCATGTTGCATCTTATCAAAACGGTATTCGAACATCATGCTGAAAAATTAGCGTGCTGTATCGGGGAACAGAAGTATAGCTATGCCGATTTCTTGGGCTATATTTCCGGTATCCGGCAAATGTTAAGAAAGGAAAGACCGACTACCCGTTTTATTGGTCTTGCAGCCTATGATGATATTGAAACCTATGCGAGTATTTTGGCACTGTGGGCAGAAGGGTATGCTTTTGTTCCGCTTAGTTCGCAAAGCCCTGCTGCTCGAAATACTCGTATTTTGAAGCAGGTCGGTAGTACATTTGTATTGAGTAGTAGAATCACTTCCGGTAAATTGGTGGAAGGGGCTGAAATAAACTGGTTATTCAGCTCCGGGCTACAGGCTACGGAGAGCCCACCGGATTTTTCGAAATTGGAGGCCAATCAAATCCGGTGTATGTTGTTCACTTCGGGAAGTACAGGAGTACCTAAAGGAGTGCCTTATACGACCAAAAATATAAATACGACTTTGGACGCTTTTTTTGTATTGGGTTACCAACTCAGCGAAGCAGATCGGTTTTTACAAATGTTTGAGCTGACTTTCGATATGTCGATGTTGTCCTATCTGCCCGCATGGTGTATCGGTGCCAGTGTACATACCGTCAACCCCGAAGGCATCAAATACCTGAATGCTTTTAAAGTAATGGAAGAACAGGAGCTTAGTGTTGTAACGATGGTGCCTTCCACGTTGCAACTATTACAACCCTATTTTTCGCAGGTCAATCTACCCGCCATCCGTTATTGCCTGGTAGGAGGCGAACCTTTTTATACCGGTTTGGCGGAAGCCTGGATGGCTTGTGTACCCAATGCTCAGGTTGTCAATATCTCCGGGCCATGTGAAACAACGATGGCTTGTATGGGCTATACGCTGGACAGGGGTTTTTCTAAAAACAAATCTCATAAAGAGATTCTGGCATTTGGTCACCCCTGGAAAAACACTACCGTTCTATTGCTTGACGCAAAGGGTGAATTGGCAAAAATCGGCGAAGAAGGGGAACTTTGTTTTGGAGGCGACCATGTGATGGAAGGCTACTGGCAGATGCCCGAAAAAAATGCGGACTTGTTTTTTGAAAGGGAAATAGAAAATAAAATCATTCGGTTTTATCGTTCCGGAGATATGGCCTTTCAGGATGCAG
>JBLHJZ010000501.1:0-4297 GCA_047619515.1 Saprospiraceae bacterium
CGGTGGTTGATAAACATCCCGATGAGTAGCGGAATAAAGATCAATTGTGAAATCGTAATGATCATTTTTATCGGATCCACATAGACTGATTCGCGGAGTGCTTCCGTACCGGGGATAAATTTTGACCAAAATGAAAAAGCAATAGGCGTGAGTATGATCGCTGAAATGGTGGAAATGGAAGTAAGCATCACCGATAAGGCCGCATTGGCTTTGGAGAGGTGTACCATAAAATTCGAAACATTGCCACCCGGACAGGAGGCAATCAATACCATTCCCAAGGCAATACTTGCCGGGGGATTAAAAAATCGGGCTAATAGTATAGTAAGTATAGGAAGTAATAACAACTGTGAGGTCAAGCCTATGATAGCTATTTTCGGATGTCGAAGGATATACTTAAAGTCCGATATCTTAATATCCAATGCCACACCAAACATCAGAAAGGCAAGACAAATATTGAGAAGAGTCAGCTGGTTTGGGTTGAAATTTATTCTTACTACATCAATGGCTTCCATATCCCGGCAAAATAGAAATTTTTTCAATGTAACGTGCAAATTTATTTGCATAGTTGATCTTGATCTGATAATCATTGTTACACCAGCCTAATTTAAAATAAATCTCCCCCTGAAAAATGTATACATTTTTTAGAATTGCCGTATAGGAAGTAGCTGCCAGTAAACTATAGGACTATTTAGTGGTATGTTGATATAGTGAGGTGGCTTTTACATTTTTTATTAACTTTGGGAAAGAAAATAAATAGTATGGCAAAAGTATTTAATTGGGGAATCATCGGTTGTGGCAAGATCGCTCACAAATTTGCAAAAGATATCCAGGTGCTTAAAAGTGCAAAGTTGCATGCAGTAGCTTCGCGTACCAAGGACAAAGCCCTTGCATTTGGTAAAGGCTATGATGTGGAACATTGTTATGGTTCCTATGAAGAAATGTTGCTGTGCCCGAAATTGGATGTCATCTACATTGCTACTCCTCATGTGACACATTGTGCGAATACCATCATGTGCCTAAATGGTAAAATTCCGGTGTTATGCGAAAAACCATTTGCCATGAATGCGGTCGAAGTCCGAAGGATGGTTGCTGCGTCAAAGAAGAATGATACCTTTTTGATGGAGGCTTTATGGACCCGGTTTTTACCAACTATCAAAAAAACACTATCCATTATTGAGCGGGGAACCATTGGTGAGATACAAACTATCAAAGCAGACTTCGGATTCAGAGCATCTGCGGGTGCAGCGGGTAGATTGTTCGATCAAAACCTTGGGGGTGGTGCTTTATTGGATGTAGGTATCTATCCTGTTTTTCTTTCTTTATTATTACTTGGAAAACCTGTGGATATTAAGGCTATCGCCAATATCGGAAAAACAAATGTCGATGAAAATTGCGCTATGCTTTTTAAATATCCAGAAAATAAAATGGCTGTTCTTGATTGTTCAATAGTCACCAAGACTGCCTCAGAAGCATTGATCTACGGTACCAAAGGGACGATCCGTATCAATAGCCGATGGCATGAACCTACCAGTATGACAGTCCTGATGGATGGCAAAGAACCGAAGGATTACTTTTTTGATTTTGAAAGTAATGGCTATAGTTATGAGATCGAAGAGGTACAGCGCTGCCTTCGTGCAAACAAACAAAGCAGTGATCTTTTGAGCCATCACTTTAGCCTGGATCTAATCGAACTACTGGATGAGATTAGGAGGATTGCCGGTATTCATTATCCCAATAATGACGGCTATACCAAGCTGCCCCAATCTAAAAGCGATTCTAATTTCTTTTTGAATTGAATAGTACCACAGACTAACATACCTCCGGCAGTTAAAAAGGCTGTGGTACTTAATACATACACCATGAAAAAAATACTCCTCTTTTTATTGCTTCCACTTTTTACTTGTAATAAAAAGGTTGTAAACGAATCCCCGGTTGCTTCTCTTCCATTTGATACGAAAAAGATAGTGACCAATATTGCTTTTGGTTCTTGCAACAAACACGATGCGTCGCAAGAGATGTGGCAATATGTCATTCAAAATAAGCCTGAGCTTTGGATATGGCTGGGCGATATTATTTATGGAGATACGGAAGACATGGATCTTTTGGCTGAAAAATATAAATTGCAAAAATCGCATTCGGAGTATCAGGCACTTTTAAAACAATGTCATGTTGTTGGCATCTGGGATGATCATGACTATGGGGTAAACGATGGCGGAAAGGAATATCCAAGAAGAAAAGAGAGTAAAAAACTGCTCCTTGATTTTCTGGACGTACCCGCCAATGCAGCAGTGCGGAGCCGGGAACATGGCGCTTTTCAATCTTATGTATTAGGCCCTGTAGACAAGCAAGTAAAAGTAATATTGCTGGATGCCCGGTATTTTAGGGATGAATTGATAAAAGACCCGAACCCTGACCGACGGTATACGATTAATGCCACCGGAGATATTTTAGGCGAAGCGCAATGGCAATGGTTAGAAAAAGAATTAACGGAAAGTACTGCTAAAGTACATATCATCGGTTCTGGTATACAGATGATTCCCGAAGAACATGGCTGGGAGAAATGGGCTAATTTTCCAATCGCCCGGGAAAGATTTTTTGACCTCCTGGTAAAAACAAAACCTGCGAAACCTCTTTTAATAAGCGGTGACCGGCACATTGCTGAACTCTCAAAATATCAACCGGAAGGGCTGGATTACCCGATCTATGAAATGACGGCGAGTGGGTTGACTCATACCTGGGATATACCAAGAGTCGAAGCCAATCAACATAGGGTGGGGGAGATCATTTATCAGAAAAATTTTTCGGTTTTACAGCTGGACTGGAAACAGGCAAATCCGATAATGACGGTCGAAGTAAAGGGCTTGAATAATGAATCCTTTATGAAAGAAGAATTAAGATATTAACACAGTAGACTTTAGCCGGTACTTCGACTTCGCTCAGCACAAGTTTTCGGTTTTAGGCATTCTTAACTGCTCTGATGTACAAAAAAAATTGGAATAAAATTGTTCATTTATCAGTAATTCTCATTTTAGCGAACCAAGAAATCCCGAAGGGATTCAATGAGAATAACCACCGATAAAATCGGTGGAAAACGTAATGACTTTAATAACCATGAAGTGGTTGAATGTAAAGAGGTCGAAAATTGAACCCATTCTGGGTTCTGGGATACTTCTTATATTTGCCACTGATTTTATCAGCGACTATTCAAATTCTTTCCCTTCGGGATAAAGCCTAAAGGGAGAATTGCTGTCCATTTACTCATTTCGATTATCATGAAAAAATTATTTGCTTTTTTAATATTCCTACTTCCTGCCTTTTCTTTTGCTCAGGTGCAATTGGATAGTTCCAACCTCCCGATTGTAGTGATAAATACCAATGGTGAATTTATCCAGGATGAGCCAAAGATCATAGCGGATATGGGGATCATTTATAATGGCCCTGGCCAGATGAATCATATCACGGATCCTTTTAATGATTATGAAGGTATAATAGGGATAGAACTACGTGGCTCCACTTCGCAGTTTA
Source organism: Saprospiraceae bacterium (assembly GCA_047619515.1). GTDB lineage: Bacteria > Bacteroidota > Bacteroidia > Chitinophagales > Saprospiraceae > JAHDHW01. The sequence goes on from JBLHJZ010000501.1 coordinate 3,526, forward strand.
TATATCCCAAGAAGCAATATGCGGTAGAGACCAGAGATGAGTTTGGTGAAAATAATAATGTAAGTCTCCTGGGGCTTCCCAAAGAGAATGACTGGATATTGCATGCTCCCTACAGTGATAAAACTTTGATAAGAAATGCACTGGCTTATAAATTGGCGGGTCGAATCATGGATTATGCGCCCCGATATAAATTTTGTGAATTGATCATCAATGAGGAATATCTGGGTGTATATCTATTGCTTGAAAAAGTAAAAAGAGATAAGGACCGGGTCGCTGTATCCAAACTGGAAGCGGATGAAAATACAGGGGATGATTTGACAGGAGGATATATTTTAAAATTAGACAAATATGACGGAGCGGGCAATGATGGGTTTGTCTCCAATTACGGGCCCCGGCCTGGCTTCCCTCAGCAGACGGTTTACCAGTTTCATTATCCAAAACCAGATGACATTACCATTGCCCAAAGAGCGTATATCGAGGATTTTATCGATCAGTTTGAAAGTGTAATGGACGGTGATGATTTTGCAGATCCAGCGGGAGGTTATTCCAAATATATTGATTTGTCAACTTTTATTGATTATATGCTCATCAATGAGGTTTGTAAAAATGTGGATGCCTATCGGATCAGCACTTATTTGTATAAAGACAGGGATAGTATTGACGGACGATTAAAAATCGGCCCGGTCTGGGATTTCAATCTGGGGTTTGGAAATGTAGACTTTTGCATGGGGCCGGAAATTGATGCGTGGGTATTGGATTATATTGATTTCTG
>JBLHJZ010000502.1:0-4283 GCA_047619515.1 Saprospiraceae bacterium
CGGCGATATCAAAGACGGAAAAGTCACCCTTGATTTCAACAAAAACTATAATCCTTATTGTGCCTTTTCCGGAGGCTATAATTGCCCGATCCCTCCAAAAGAAAATCACCTGGGTATTGCGATCAAGGCCGGGGAGAAGAAATTTGCCGGAGAAGCACATTGACTAGGACGGTAAACTAGGTCGGTATTCGGTGTTAAGTATTCGGCCGGAGCGCCGAATACCGAATACCGAATACCGAATAAACTAACATGAGCAAAAAATCCTTCACAGACCAAATGGGCAATGTTTGGAACATCAACTTTCCGCCCAAACGAATCGTCTCTCTGGTGCCTTCGCAAACTGAACTTTTGCACTACTTTGGCTTGGAAGAGGAAGTCATCGGCATTACTAAATTTTGTATCCATCCGGAAGAATGGTTTCGATCGAAAAAAAGAATCGGAGGAACGAAAACAATCAATCTTGAAAAAATCAGTGCCTTACAGCCAGACCTGATTATTGGCAATAAAGAGGAAAATCAAAAAGAGCAAATCGAAGCCCTTTCCGCCCAATACCCGGTTTGGATGAGTGACATCAAAAACCCTGAGGATGCCTTCGAAATGATCGAAATGGTCGGAAACCTGACTAATCGATCAAAAAAGGCAGGGGAGCTTTCCGAGGAATTGAAGACGCAATTTTCAACACATCAAAAACTAATTTTATCGCAGTCCAAAAAACGGGTAGCCTATTTTATCTGGCGCTCACCTTATATGGTCGCAGCCGGAGATACGTTTATCGACCAGATGCTGGAAATTGCCGGATTCATTAATGTTTACGGGCATCAGGAGCGATATCCGGTCATCACTTTGGAAGAATTAAAAGCCCAAAACCCTGAGGTGATTTTACTCTCTTCAGAGCCCTACCCTTTTAAAGAAAAACATATTGAAGCCTTTCAAAAAACCTGCCCGGAAGCTAAAATAGTAATCGTCGATGGTGAGCTCTTTAGTTGGTACGGAAGTCGCTTATTGCTAAGTGTCCGATATTTTAATAATTTACATACCCAATTGTGGTAAATTGCGTTTAATTTGAAAGTAATCCGATTCATTATGAATATAAAGCCTACCCTTTTACTATTTTTTTGTATTGCTATCCAAACTGCTACTTTTGCCCAGCAGGAAGATTATCTAATCCCAGGAGAGATGGTAATCCAGTTTGAATCCGGACTAGATTTTCAACGTTTTTTACACGAAACCCATCCTGATCTACGCTTCAAAAATAGCGTATCCGATAATCTAAATCTGTACCTTTTTAGATACGACCCGATAAGTAGCAATGTAGCTGCCCTCAGCGATCAGTTGAATAAAAATCCACTGGTCAAAGCAGCAGGACAAAACTTTAGGGTACCCTATCGTTCCTCCCTACCCGACGATGAGTTTTTTAATAACCAAAATAGTTTTGACCTGGTCGAAGCACCCGAAGCCTGGGATATTATTACCAGCGCTCCTGAAGATTTGGTCGTTGCAGTGATCGAAGGAGCAGATATCAACCATCAGGATCTCCGCGATAATATATGGACTAATTCCGGTGAAATCCCGGACGATGGTATTGACAATGATAATAATGGTTATATAGATGACTATTTCGGTGTAAATGTGGTCGATTCCACGGACAACCCAATCGTAGATGATCACGGGGTCAGCGTTGCCGGGATCATCGGAGCAAAAGGAGACAACGGGATAGGTGTAGCAGGTATGCTTTGGGATACTAAAATGATGATTGTCAGTAGTAATCTGACTTTTGTACAAATCATACAGTCTTATGAATATGTTTATAATATTCGAAAAAAATACAATGATACTAATGGGGTTGAAGGAGCTTATGTCGTGGCGACTAATTCTTCTTTTGGCGTAAACAATGTCTACCCCGAACAACAGGCAATCTACGGAATCTGGTGTGAGATGTATGACCTAATGGGAAGTGTAGGCGTATTATCCGTTGCAGCAACAAATAATAATAAGGTCAACATCGAATTAGCCGGGGACATGCCTGGTTTGTGTTCAAGCGATTATCTCATAGTCGTGACTGCTACCAACCTTGACGATGAACTGGAAGCTGCTTTCAGTGTGGGCAGCGTCGATCTTTCTGCTCCTGGGAAGTCTTTTACCACAGATCTTAATAATAGTTATAGCCAGTTTAATGGCACTTCTGCTGCAGCACCTATGGTCACCGGAGCAATAGCCATGATGTATTCTTATCCCTGCGAAACGTTTCAGACACAGGCGCGTCAACAACCTGCCCTAACAGCGCTACAATTAAAAAGTACCATTTTGGAAAGTGTGGATTCACTAGAAGAACTCAATAACAAAACGTTCAGCGGTGGTCGGCTCAATGTTTTCAATGCTTTAAAGTCCCTACAAGGTCAATATGGCAGCCCCAAAGGTGATTTAGGCTTTATAAAGATCTATCCTAATCCTGTCCATGAAAAACTCTTTGTACAATACCAAACCTCAGAAACCAGCGAGTATGATCTAAAAGTGTATGATGCAGTAGGCCGCTTGGTTTATTATGAACTGATCCCTGAAATTTGCGCAAAAGCAATCGTTGAAATCCCGGTATTGAATTTGGCTTCAGGTATGTATTTTATGTCTATTGAAAACAAGAACAATATCAAGTCTACCAGATTTACGGTGCAATGAACTACCCCGACCTGAGGTACGGGGTATCGCAGCCCGCTTAACAAAGCCATAATAACTAGGTAGCCACTATATTTTTGAATAAAGCCACGAATTTTTACGAATGTGAAAATGTATTTATTCGTGTCAATTTGTGCTAATTCGTGGCTTTATTTTCATTCTGCTTTCGCCGACTCCCAAGGCAGAGCCTCGGAGAATTCGTTTGATAAAAAATAATCTCTTTTTATCAAAATAAATCAAATCATTTTGGCAGTCAAAAAACTGAACTTTTTTTTAGAAAATTTCTTTATATTAAGGTAAAGAAGACCTATCTTTGCACTCCGAAAGTGAAAAGTACCTGAAAGCAGGTGTTTTGATAAGCAGATAAAAAGTATTCAGTTAGTAGGTTTACAGTAGTATACCTGTTATCAAACTGAAAACACTCAAAATTTACCAGCTGATTGTTTACGTCCTAAAGAGTGAAAATCATAACAGATTTCATGTCGGAATGACGGGTAATCTTGAACAGCGCATTGGTGAACATAATTCAGGCAAAACCAAATCTACCAAAGGATATAAGCCCTGAAAGCTATTCTTCTTTGAGGAATTCGACACCATACTTGAAGCAAGAGAAAGGGAAAAGTATCTCAAAAGTGGCGTTGGAAAAGAATTTATCAAAGAGAAATGGGCATTTTGAAATTGAAAATATGGCTTCATAGCTCAACTGGATAGAGTCCTTGACTACGAATCAAGAGGTTGCAGGTTCGAATCCTGCTGAGGTCACGATAAATATTTAGGATTTAAGAATTAAAATTAAAATTAATTCGAAAATCTTAATTTTAAATTTAAAATTTAAAATCCAATAGACTATGTCTAGAATTTGTGAACTAACAGGAAAAAGACCGATTTCAGGAAACAAAGTTTCTCACTCAAATAGAAAAACGAAGCGTCGCTTTTTACCTAATCTTCAGACGAAGAGATTATTCATTCCGGAAACAAACGAGTGGGTAACGCTGAAAATTTCTACTTCGGCACTTAAAACTATCAACAAGCTTGGACTCCATGCCTACCTAAAAAAACTGGAAAGCAAAGGACTCTATACTGGAATCAAGCTTTAATCTAAAACGTAAATCATCTAAAATCCATATATCATGGCAAAGAGATCTAAAGGTAATCGTATACAAGTAATCATGGAATGCACGGAACACAAAACCAGTGGCAAGCCAGGTACTTCACGATATATCACTAAAAAGAACAGGAAAAACACACCGGAGCGATTGGAATTAAAGAAATTTAATCCGATATTGAGAAAGTATACGGTACATAGAGAGATCAAGTAATCTCTTTTTTAATCTAATTTTCTAAAATTTAATACATTCAGCTATGGCTAAGAAAGTATCTAAAAACTCCAGAGTAGGAAAACGTGTTGTTGACAACTCCGGCTCAGGTCGTGATTTCGTAAAAGTGGTGAAAAGTGTCAAAGATCCTATCACAGGGAAGTATTCTTATAAAGAAGTGATGCTTCACAAAGATAACGTTACGGACTTCTTTGCTAAAAAATAGTTCGTACTACCTGCTTGTATAATATAAAAGGCTTTTCTTTAATCAAGGAAAGCCTTTTGTCGTTGGTAATA
>JBLHJZ010000503.1:0-4281 GCA_047619515.1 Saprospiraceae bacterium
CTTATGCCTTTTTTGCGCTTTATGCGAATATTGATAAATTCAAGTACACGGAAGCAGAAGTACCGCTTGACGATCGTTCGGAAATTGACCGTTGGATCATCTCTTTACTCAATACTTTGGTGAAAGACGTGGAAAACGATTATGCCAATTACGAAGCGACTAATGCTACCCGTCGCATCCAAAGCTTTGTCAATGATCAGCTAAGTAATTGGTATGTTCGATTATGCCGTCGCCGTTTCTGGAAAGGAGACTATTCGCAGGACAAGATCGCAGCCTATCAGACTTTGTACACTTGTATGTCGACGATCACTAAGCTAATGGCACCGGTTGCGCCTTTCATTGCGGATTGGATGTTTAAAAACCTTAATGAGGTAACCGGCAAGGAAACACCGCTTTCCGTGCATTTAGTTGACTTCCCGACTGCGATGGAAAGCGCTATAGATAAAGCACTGGAAGAACGAATGGATTACGCACAAAGAATATCTTCATTGGTACTTTCACTTCGAAGAAAAGAAAAGATCCGGGTTCGGCAACCACTTCCAAAAATCCTTTTACCCATATTGGATGAAAGTTTCCGCGATCAGGTAGAAGAGGTAAAAGACTTAATTCTTTCTGAGGTCAATGTCAAAGAGATCGAATATATCACGGATGCTTCAGGGATTATCAAAAAGCGGATCAAGCCGAATTTCAAAACACTTGGAAAACGCCTTGGCAGATATATGAAAGCTGCTTCGCAAACCGTGGGTGGATTTACACAGGAGGATATTGCCGCTATTGAAAAATCCGGCGTTTATCAACTTCAAGCAGATGGAGAAAACTTTGAACTTTCTCTGGAAGATTTTGAAATCTCTACAGAAGATATTCCGGGATGGTTAGTCGCCAGTGACGGAGCCTTGACGGTAGCCTTGGATGTTACCCTTACGGAAGCTTTGCTTGCGGAAGGTACAGCGAAAGAACTGGTGAAGCACATCCAAAACCTGCGGAAGAGTAAAGACTTCAACGTGACGGACAAGATCGCGGTGACACTTGAACAACACGAGGCGATTAGTAATGCTGTTGCGCTATTTGGTGATTATATCTGTAATGAAGTGTTGGCTGCAAAGCTTGATTTGTCGGATGATATAATGGGAGCTGATGCGATTGATTTGACGGAAGAGATTCAGTTGAAGATTCAGGTTATCTTGAACTAAAATTAGACATCCCGAATTTTGATATAGCTTAGTCTTTGTTGGAAATCTGACTTATTTAATGCTAAGGAAAACCGGTATTAGGTATTCGGCGTTCGGAGATTTCCGAATACCGAATACCGCTTTTTTTTAATAAAAGGCTTCTGCCTTAAATAACCTTATTATGAAATAATTTTAATCCCCAAAAAAATGCAGAAAAGACAGACGATAAGACTCCCCAGAATATTAGCAAAAGCATTTGTATAATCTCCGCTTTGGAATAGGTCGAAGGTTTCGTAAGAGAAAGTCGAAAAGGTAGAAAAACCGCCGCAAAACCCGGTGACGAGCAGTAGTCTTATATTCTGCTCCATCATACCGTTCTTTAGAAAATAGCCAACCAGCATTCCGAGCACAATACAGCTAAGAGCGTTCGCAATAAAAGTGGCCAAAGGGAAAGCGCCCTCAAAAGAATTCGTCCAACGGACAATACTATACCGACAGATACTGCCTAAGCCACCACCGATAAATACCATTAGAAAATTCACGAAGTTTGTTGATTGAGTTTTTTACGATTGGCCGTAAAATAAAGTATAGCAGTAAGTGCAATCGCAAGTGCAGCAATCAAAATCAGCAACTTTGCAGATCCAATATCCTGCAAAGCAATTACCATGATGATAAAAAGGATATTGACGACTACCAGAACACCGGTCGCCTGCATATGAGAGAGTCCGGTGTCTATCAGCAAATGGTGGATATGTGTACGATCCGGGCTAAAAGGTGATTTGCCTCTTAAAGCCCGCATTAAGAATACTCTCAAAGTATCAAACAAAGGTAAGATCATAATCCCGATAGCTACTGCGGGCACTGCTTTGAAAGCCCAGCGGTGATTAGCGGTCAAAGCATTATGCGACTCGATAAACTTAATCGCCAGGATAGAGCATACCAGACCGATCAACAGCGATCCCGTATCTCCCATAAATATCTTGGCAGGAGTAAAGTTGTATTTTAAAAAGGCGACTACAGCGCCGGCCAAAGAGAAGGCAACTAAAGCTAAGGCAATTTGATCCGTAAGGAAAAACCAGGTGCCCAGCGTGACGGAAATCAATGTCGCAATACTTCCCGATAGCCCGTTGATACCGTCAATCAAGTTGAATGCATTGATAATCACTATGATCACAAAAATAGATAAGAGGATACTTACGATCTCCGGTAACTCACTGATACCGAAAAGTCCGTAAAAACTGGTGAGCTTAACATTGGATTTGAAAACTAAAATGGCAGCAGCCAATACTTCTCCGATCAGCTTTTTATTGGGTGAGATCGGTAAAATATCGTCCTTCGCTCCGATAAGAAATATGATAATAAAAGAACATAAAATATATTGCAAATCACCAAACAGTTCGAAGGGTGTCCACAAAATTATCGAAAATATAACCCCAGCAAAGATCGCAATACCTCCTAAAGACGGGGTGCTTTCCGAATGAGACCTCCTGTCTCCTGGTTCGTCACATAAGTTTTTCTTTCGGGCAATATTTATGATTGACGGAATAGCAAAATACGTCAACATGAATGCGGTAAGAAAACTTAATATTATATCGTACATCGGTTTTTATTTAAAACTAAATGCGTATGATTTATAAAGTTAATGTATTTTTTTTAGAAAATGCGGTAAAAATTTCCTTTCCTAATTACTCTCGAAAACCAGTCCACTTATTATCTCCCCGGAGAATATTACCTGACGGATCTCCTTCTTTGTTCTTGCCCTTGACCCTAAAATTTGGAGTCGTCCACTTTGTCCAGCCAGTTTTTGATGACATTGATAATACTTTCGACGCAATTTTCCTCAAAAGGTGACCGGAGATTCGCAACTTCCACCAATTCTAAAAAAGACTTACTACCACCAAGCTTGCATAATGCTAGATAATCTTTCCATGCGGTGGCATGATTATCCTGGTCTTTCACCCAAAATTGAAAAGCACAAATTTGAGCCAGCGTATAATCAATATAATAAAATGGGGTGGTAAAAATGTGACTCTGCCGCTGCCAAAACCCTCCCTTTTCTAAAAAGGCATTGCCTTCATAATTTCTATGCGGCAAGTATTTCTGCTCTATTTTCCTCCAGGTTTCGTTTCTTTCTGCGGGAGTAGCCTCCGGGTGCTCGTACACAAAATGTTGAAACTCATCAACCGCTACACCATAAGGCAAAAACAAAATGGCTCCTGATAAATGAGCAAATTTATATTTTTCTGTATCTTCCTTAAAAAATAAATTCATCCACGGCCAGGTAAAAAATTCCATGCTCATCGAATGGATTTCACAAGCCTCATAAGTCGGCCAATTATATTCCTTGATTTTCAAATGACGACTGGAGTAAACCTGAAAAGCATGCCCTGCTTCGTGCGTCAATACATCAATATCTCCGCTTGTACCATTAAAGTTAGAAAAAATATATGGTGCTTTGTGCTCATCAATATAAGTACAATAACCTCCGGTAGCTTTTCCTTCCTTATTGACGAGATCCATCAGGTTTTTAAATTGCATAAAATCAAAAAACTCCCCGGTCTCCTCTGATAGCTCTTTATACATCTTACTGGCATTCCCGACTATCCAATCCGGTGATCCTTTTGGCTTGGGGTTTCCGCTGGCAAACCGAAAACCCTCATCGTAATACCTAAGATTTTCAATACCGATTCTTTTACTTTGACGCTTATACAATTCAGAAGCAATCGGAACGATATACTCTTCAACCTGTTTTCTAAACTTGCTCACCATCCCTGCATTATAATCGGAGCGCAACATCCGTGCATAACCAAGTTCTATGAAGTTTTTATAGCCCAGTTCTTGGGCAATCTTATGCCTGACTTTTACTTGTTTGTCAAAAATTTGTTCAAAGTCCGATGAATGTTTACTATAAAAACCCCATTTTGCTTCGGCTGCTTCCTTTCGGGTAGTGCGGTCACTGGAGGTTTCCAAAGGACTTAATGCCGGGATAGTATATTTTTTACCTCTAAACTCAATCTCCGCACCTGCTTTTATTTTGACATACTCACTGATTAGCCTGTTTTCTTCTTTCAAATCATTCAAAATGGAAGGCTGGAAGGTTTTGATACTCAAT
>JBLHJZ010000504.1:0-4276 GCA_047619515.1 Saprospiraceae bacterium
TGAAAGGGTTTCAGTAATGTAATATTTCAAAATTAGACAAATCCGGTTGGCCTGGGGATGATAAACATCAGGTACAATATTGATATTTGTCACTAGCGGGCAAAGATGAAGTCTTTAACTTTGGAGGCAAAACAATTATAATGGAAAATAAAAAACTATATGGGGTTTGGATAGATTCCAAACAGGCATTTATTATAATTTTCGAAAACGAATCTTATAAAACGGAAACCGTTTTTTCTACTATTGAAGATTTTCATCCACTTGGTGGATCAAGGTCGAAAGTACCTTGGGGTCCGATGGAAAAGATTTCTGAAAAGAAATACTTAGAGCGAAGGAAACATCAAGAGCAAAAATATTTTGAAGAAATTAAAAAAGTTATCAAATCTAGTAAACAGGTTTATTTATTCGGACCAGCAGAGATGAAGGACAAATTGGAAGATGATCTTCTAAATAATAATAATTTTAAGAATTGTACTGTCGAGGCAGAAAGTGCTGACAGTATGACGGATCGCCAAAAAATAGCAAAAGCTAAAGATTTTTTTGGACTTAACGAAATACCACAAACTTAGAAGTATAAAAATTAAAGAACATGAAAAACTCCTTTAATAGAGTCTTAATAGCTACCGACCTGAGCGAGATGGATGATCGCTTACTGACTTTTGTAGCACAACTTTCAAAACAAGTAAAAATTGAAAAAGTGTACCTGGCTCATATTATTCCGAATATGCTGGTTCCTATCGATTCGGAATTGGAATTTCACAAAATGTTTACTTCCGGATATCCAATCGATGAAAAAGTAAGGGATGTATTGAAAGGCAAGTCGATGGAGTATTTTGAAGCTTCGGATTTTAAAGTGGAAGTAGAAGTAGTCGAAGGAAAAGCATATTCAAAATTACTGGAAATGGTAGAGCTAAAAGAGATCGACTTGTTGGTCGTAGGCAACAAGGAAAAGAGCGAAGGCAGCGGGATTACAGCTAGAAAGATAGCAAGAAAAGCGGAATGTAATGTACTATTTGTCCCGCATTCTCCTCCCGAAAAGATAAGGCAAATTCTGGTACCAATTGACTTTTCAGCCTATTCAATCAGGGCGTTAAAAACAGCTATCGAATGGAAAAAGGATGTTGAAGTTACCGCCTTGAATGTAGTGAATCTATTGCTCACTGACCAGTATTATGGCATTGCGATGAATCCCAAATATCGAAAATCTGTGGTTGACAACGCTTGGGAGGCTTTTTATGATCTTCAAAAACAGCCGGACTTCAAGGATGCGGATTTTCATAAAGATGTAGTGATCAATAATTACAGCAATGTGTCCAGCCAGTTAAAAGACTATTTGCGAAAAAAAGATTTTGATCTGATTGTGATGGGGGCTAAAGGGCATTCTGCTTTCGAAAATTTTATTTTAGGAAGTGTAACAGAAACCTTTGTAAATATTTATGCTGCAAAACCGATTTTAATTATCCGTTAGCAACCTTAATACAGCGTGTAAAATTAACTACGTATTCCTCATGTAGCCCTGAGGTGTGGGCGGACAGATATGAAGAAATTATTTACACCCTATACTTAATTTATTTGTCATGAAAAAAACAACTAAAATATTATTGCCGGTAGATTTTTCCGAACCTTCAGCCAATGCTTTCCGGTATGCCGTACAATTAGCAGATCATATTGGTGCTTCCATCGAAATCCTGCATATTGTTTTTCCAGAAGGGGAATCTATGGATTATCCTATTTTAGTAGCAAAAGCAACCGAAACGCGGCTGGAAGTAGCCAAAGAGCAGCTCAAAAAATTTGTAGATAAGGGTTTGGCAGATATAAGGGAATCCCTCAAAAAAGAACTGGTGCTATCTAAGGGTTTTGAAATCGGCACTCCGATTCAAAGTATTTGTTCGTTTGCAAATCGAAACGATACGAATTTGATCATCCTTGGTAGCCGGGGAGAGAACAGATCAGGTATAGAAAGTTTGATAGGGAGCGTAGCTGCGGGAGTGGTGGGTAAAGCACAATGCCCGGTGATGGTGATTCCCGAAACGGCTACATTTCAGCCGATTAAATTCATAAGCTATGCAACGGATGTGAAGGATTCAGATCCTTTTGAGATCTGGCGGGCGCAACAATTGCTAAGTCCTTTCACCCCCGATATAAAAATCGTACATATCAATTTCAAAAAAGAAGGCGATAACAAAGCATGGGAAAAGATGAAGAACATGAAAGCTTTTTTTGAAGATCGGAAGGCTGGTTTTAAATTTGACTTTTACCACATTCCAGGAAAAGATCTTCAAAAGGAACTCAACGAATTTGTCGAAACCCACGATACTGACTTATTGGTAATGTATCAAGCCCACCACAGTTTCTGGGATCGTTTGTTTTTTAAAAGCAACACCAAAAACATGGCGCTTCATACCAGGGTGCCTTTATTGATACAAAAAAGTTAAGTGTTTTTCTAAAAATGATAATTGGATTCATTGTTATGTTTGGAGGAGCTGTGTCAGTTGATATTGATGCAGCTCCTTTTATACTTCCACCCGCCTGGCGGTTTACTTTTAGCTATAAGTACAAAAAGCCCTAATACATGAACGTATTAGGGCTTTAAAAGCTAACCTAGAATTATAATTCAAAATAACCTACCGGTTAGATAGTTTTTCTTTCTTCTTGATTAATTGTTTTCTCAGTTTTTCTGCTACCGAGGCTACTGCTTTTTCAAAGGTCTCCGCTGCAGCTTGCGCAAATATTTCGGGTCCCGGAATGCTCAAACGAACCTCAATGAGCTTGTCCTCAATGCCTGTATTGACACCGGTTTTTAAAAAGACATCCGCATGTAGTATTCTGTCATCGACTTCAAAAAGTTTTCCTATTTTTTCTGTTATTACCCCATTAAGATAATCATTTACTTCCCATGGGGCCTGAATGTTTACTTTCATACTGTAAAATTTATCAGATGTATTAAAATTTTCGATACATCTTTGGTTATTAATTTTCCATTCTAATATACTACAATGATACACATTTATAACTTTATCGGCGCTGAATAATGTCAGTAAAGAGATTGATAAAAGTCATCGGATATATTGACTAAGCGCAGTTTAATTTCCGGAGTTTAATAATAAATTGAGCTTATGGAAAAAAAGTCATTTAAAGAATTTCATAGGGATTTAAGTTGGTCGGCACGTATCTACGCCTTACTCGTAGTTTTAACGGTCGTACTATCCTTAGCTTTTGATGCCTGGTCAAGTAACTGGGCTTTGACGATCATCGGAGCTATTGCGGTAGTATTATTTATTGAAACCTTTGCCATCTATTTTAAACATCATCCCAAAACCTGGAGAACAGTGCGATTGATTATTTTTCTGATCATATTAGCGCTATTGCTGATCGGCGCGAGAACCCTTCATTTATAACTATGGCAATCGCAAAATTTTCAAAACATATTCTTGGCTACAAAACGTTTGAAATTTTTCTTTAGCTTCTCCAGCTTTTTGACAAATGCCGTATGTTGTTGTTGAATCTTCTCGAATGCTGATTGCAAATCCTCTCCTTCCGTACTAGCGGGACTTAATAGCTGCTCTTCAGTCATGATGAGGTCTTGTAAGGTTTTGAGCTGTTCTTTCTTTTTCTTGAAAATTCGTTGGTATTCTTCCACATGTTCAAGAATAGAAAGAAGCTCAGGATGCTGATCTACGAGCAAGTCTAATTCTTTTTGAAAGATAATCATCTCATCTTCATAGAAATTGAGTTCCATTAACCATTTCTGATAAGCCCGATGCTGTTCTGCAATCATAATTTTTTTATTTTTCGTAAGATCATTTTTTTCACCCATTGATACACTGATTTTCACCATGAGAAATAATGATATTTATCAGCTTTCGCTGTGAGTTAGATCAATGCTTTCAGATAGATTATTATTTATTTTTACAAATAAGAATTTGGTCAATTAATTCTTTACACCTATTTACTAAGAACATGTTGGGAATTTATCTTTCGGGCTGTAAATGTCCATTTTCGCTTCCAAAAACAAATCCCCAACATGCTCTAATTAATCTAAAAAAATTAAACCCATGGAAATGAAAATATCAAACGATAGAAAGTTAAAAAATTTGCAAGAGGAATTCAATAGTCATTTTCCATTTTTGCGAATCGAATTTTTTAGCCGACCACATGTTTCGGACATTGCGTCAGCGGATAATGAAATACTGAATCCTGACTTAACGGTTGGGGAACTTTGTCCTCTTTCATCCATTGGATATTTGCCACTTGATGGCAATCAAAAAGTGGGTGA
>JBLHJZ010000505.1:0-4259 GCA_047619515.1 Saprospiraceae bacterium
AGAGATTTTGTTGTCTGTCTAGGATGACAATCCGCAGTAATGTCCTTTATTACAAGGATTTCATAACGACGACAGACAGCAAAAGATCAGCATCAAATAGGAAAGTTATTATTTATTGAATCCTAAGTGCAGTGTAAAGTAAATATCGTCCGCTTCTGACTATGCCTTTCCGCCCTACTCTTCGTCTCGTCCTCACCTTCATAGCTAAGGCTATGAGGCTCCGGGCGTTCCTTGATTAGAGCAAAAGTTCATTAGCCATAATTCAGCCACTATTTATTTTACGCTGCACTAAGACCGCCTGTAATAAAACAAGCATTAGCAATGTTCCGAGATTTTGAATTAGTGTTGGTTCCATTTCAGAATTAATTTTCAATTTTTAAGAAAGGCTCCTAGTATAAAAAGTACTTTTGAGGCACTAGTGCCTCATCCCATAAATCCATAACCGTTTATTCTTGTTCTTTTTTGCCTGCTCTGCGTTGGAGAACCCCTCATTTAGCTACGGCTAAAATCAGGAACCTCCGCCTTGAGCAGTCAAAAAATAAAGGCGCCTAAACCATCATTTACTTATGGGACGAGGCACTAGTAAAGTGTTGCCCGATATGACAAAAGCGTAAATTAAGTTTATTTTTTTAAAAAGTGAAAGAAGTCAGAGACCAGAACTCAACGTTCTGGAAGTACTAACATGAAAAGCGAATATTTGAAATACACCCAAAATTTAGGCTGTATTATTTTCTCATCAGGTGAGATACCAGATTTGCCAGGTATTGAGGCAGGGGAGGAAATTGGAGGAATAATTATTTCAATTGTTCTCTGGATTGCGATGACAATTTTAGTATTCATCCTTTTAATTGTTTTGGAAGCAGTTTTTTGGTTTTTCCTCTTTATTATTTTAACAATATTGTATGGGCTGTTTTTTAGAGCATTGAAATTTGTCTTCAAAAAATAACCGGAAACAAAAGGAGATTTGGTAATTTCAACGCTATATTCATTGGGATATATCCTTTTATATAGAGGTTGGATATTTGGAATAGTTTTTTTTGCAGAAATAATGAAATAGTAGGAAAATAATCTTGCGATTGAAATGGTATACTTTGAAGTTAGCTTCAAACAAAAACACATCAAAATGAGAAAACTATTATTCTTTTTGTTAGTACCAATTCTTTTTGGTTGTCAACAAATATCTTGTCAAAAAGTAGTTAAAAAGCCAAAGGCCCAGCCGCCAAATATCATTATCATTTTTACCGATGATCAAGGCTATCAGGATTTAGGCTGTTTTGGATCTCCTGATATTAAAACACCTCACCTGGATAAGATGGCTCAGGAAGGGATTAAGCTTACTAGCTTTTATTCCGCCCAAGCTGTTTGTTCTGCATCAAGAGCAGCATTGCTTACTGGCTGTTATCCAAACCGACTGGGAATACACGGCGCTCTTTTTCCAAATAGCAAAAAAGGTTTGAATCCTGCTGAAACCACGATTGCGGAAATGCTACAACGTATCGGTTACAAAACCGGAATTTTTGGCAAATGGCATTTGGGTGACCATGCTGATTTTTTGCCCAATAACCATGGGTTTGACGAATATTTAGGAATACCATATTCCAACGATATGTGGCCGGTGGATTATGCAGGAAATCAGGTAGATTCAACACACCGGAAAATCAGGTTTCCACAATTGCCGCTTATTAAAAACAAGGAAAAAATCAGGGAAATCAGAACACTGGAAGACCAGGGGCAATTGACTACCCAGCTTACAGAAGGAGCTATTGACTTTATTCAAAGAAACAAAGACCATCCATTCTTTCTCTATTTTCCGCACCCTATGCCGCATGTACCCTTAGCAGTTTCTCAAAAATTCAAAGGGAAAAGCAAACAGGGTTTGTATGGTGATGTGATTATGGAAATTGACTGGTCTGTCGGACAAATCAGAAAGGCATTAAAGGATAATAAATTGGAAGAAAACACGCTGGTGATTTTTACCAGTGATAATGGTCCCTGGTTGAATTTTGGAAACCATGCCGGCAGTGCTCATCCCTTAAGAGAAGGAAAAGGTACGGCATTGGAAGGTGGGCAAAGAGAACCCTGCATTATTTATTATCCGGATAAAATAAAAGCAGGCAGAACCATCGATGTACCCATGATGACGATAGATATTTTACCTACCTTAGCAGAGGTAACGGGAGCTAAACTACCAAATAATAAAATTGATGGTAAAAGCATTTGGGATATCTGGACGGGCGATGCTGACCAAAGCCCTCAGGAAGCTTATTATTTTTATTATCATAAAAACGAGCTCCACGGAGTGAGATATAATAACTGGAAAATGTATTTCCCCCATAGGTATAGAACTTTGAATGGACGGACAGGGGGTAAAGATGGGTTTCCCGTAAACTATGACTATAATACCTTTGACCAAATTGAACTTTACGATTTGTCAAAGGATATTAGTGAAACGGCAAATGTGGCCGCTGAAAACCCGGAAGTAGTTGCGGAAATTGAATCACTGGCGAATAAAATGAGACTTGAACTGGGTGATCATCTTTATGATCAGCCTGGAAAAGAAAACAGGCCAGTTGGAAGTGTTGAGTAAAATTGCTTTCGAGCTGTAGCTATTTGTCTGACGCTTAAAAAGTCGTCTGAGAAATAGGGAGGATAAATTTCGAATACTAGTAGTCTGACGCCCGTTCAGAAGGAGCCGTATGGCAAGGGTCGTCTGACTGCGATAAGGGGCTGTTTTTAGTAACGGGTAAATCATGTCCCGATAGTCGGCAAAGGTTCTTATTATCTCGAGCTAATAAAACTTGATCTCGATTTTACATCGGGATTATTTATTCTTGGCTAATGACTTTAAAGAAGTCATAATATGTTAGTCCGAGACCAATATCCGGAGTGAGACTGTATATAAAGACTTGCATTATAAATGCATTACATTATCTTAATAGGTCGAAGCCGCATGTTCGGAGGCAGGTTGTCACAAATCCGCGAAATTCGTAAAAATTCGCGTCTTTTGTATTTCCTTCTTTAGTTATCGTCCAATGCAAGCATCTGGAAATTCGTTTGATTAACGCGAATTTTTCGAACCTGGTACTTCGACTTCGCTCGGCACAAGCATTAGTGGATGATAAAATAAACAGCTGCTGGATAATTACAATTTAAATTAATTTTTTAAAAACAAAGCCTTATGTTTTCCAAAACAAATCTTTTAAAAGTAACTTACCTAATCACATTTTGCCTGCTGATTTCAACCCAAACAACCGCGCAAAAACAATTCAAAGTACTCTTAATAACAGAGACCGCCGGTTGGCACCATGAATCTATTGACAACGGGATCGTTGCCATCAATGAATTAGCGACCACTCATAATTTTGAAGTAAAACGCCAACAAAAGGCGATAAAGATTACTGAAAATGGCTTAAAAGACATTGATGCAGTAATATTCCTAAGCACCACGGCTGATATTTTTGACGATGAAGAACAGGCCGTCTTTGAAAAATATATTCAATCAGGTAAAGGATACGTTGGGATTCACGCAGCTTCAGACACGGAATACGAATGGGAATGGTATACCAAATTGGTCGGTAGGATGTTCCATATTCATCCGGTTCAACAGACCGCTAAACTTAAAATCATTGACCATAATTTTCCCGGTTTAGAACATTTTCCCAATACTCTTTTATGGACAGATGAATGGTATGAATTCGGCGAAGAAAAAGTGGATGATTTAAATTATCTGGTGACCGTTGATGAAAATACTTTCGACCCAAATGTTACCTGGAAAAATAGAGATACAGATACAAATGGTAATAAAATTGACCGGGTAGGAAAAGGTAATGGGGAACTCCATCCAATCTCCTGGTATCATGAGTTCGATGGCGGACGTTCCTTTTATACTGCGCTGGGTCATATTGAAAAGGTCTATGAAAATCCATGGTTTTTAGACCATTTATATGGTGGGATTTATTATGCGGCAACAGGTAAAGGGATTGAAATAAAATAAAATTCAACTCAAAATGGCTTTTGAAATCGAAAGGAAATATTTACTCGCTAATGGGGATTGGAGAAAAATAACTGATAAAGGACTCCGCATCAGACAAGGTTACCTAAACGCCAATCCCCAAAGAACAGTAAGAGTACGTCAGGTATTTATAATTCCAGAGTGGATTGGGAAAGAGGTAAGTGGGGATATAAAATATTATAATTCGAACTTGATCAGACTTCCATTTAAAGAATGGTAATGCCCAGAGGTGTCTTTACAAACCAAT
>JBLHJZ010000506.1:0-4239 GCA_047619515.1 Saprospiraceae bacterium
TCATTCTTTTCTTCCACTTAAACTCCCTCCGCTGCTCCTTATAAGTCTGCGTCATAATACTCACAAATTTATTAACTGCTTCGTTAAACTCCGTAGTTTCCACATAATTATTTTCACCAAAAATTTGTGGAATAAAACTCGAATCTGCTCCTTCAGGTTTGATATAAATTCCTTTAATAGCGACATTGCCTTCGATACGTTTCATTTCAATAAAATCATGTAACTCTTCGATATTGATAATTCCCATGGAGGGCTCGCCATCTGTGATTACAAAAAGGGAATTGGTAATATTAGCCTCCGGATCTTTAGCAAGTAAAGTATTTTGAACAGATTCCGCATTCGTTCATGATCCATCAAACCAGAGGAATCCAGGCAAAAGGTATTGTTGGGAATTCCAGTATACATTTTGGGCCGGAGGAAGCAGCTAAAGTGGCTTTGAGGCGGATGAAAGATTTCCAGGGTTACTCCCCCGCCGAGTTCTTTGACCTTTATGATCATTTCGTCAATGGGCAAAATCTTAATTCCCGGCGACTGGTCACTTTACGATCTTCTGATGTAGAAAAATATGAACATTTGCAGGTATTGGTGCTTTCGCTTCGTTATATGGACGGTTGCCTCCGGGAGCTTCGGGAATTGTTTTATACAAGTGCTGATCAGACGGAAATCGAGGGTACTAATCGGGGATTTATTAAAGGGGTATATTTGCTGGGGCTTTTGGGAAAGATGTAGACTTTATTATTTAAGATTTCTTTAGTTTGCTCCTAAAAATCATCTGCTCTCTTTACCACTTTTAATCATTTCTTGTTGGGTCATATTCATCTTCTACAGTTGGATAAGTTTTTAGCAAAACTACCGATTCTTAATCAGCTCAAAAAAAATACTGCGATAACTACTCCCAATAGGGATTCTTTTATCTTGAATCAAGATCGAATGTCCTTCTACCTGTTCAATAAAATTGAGGTTGACAATATAAGATTTATGAACACGTATAAAGCGATCAAGCGGTAATTGGTCAGAAAGGTCTTTTAGATTTTGGAGGGTGACAATTTTATTTTTTTCGCAATAGAAGAGCACATAATTTTTGAGTCCTTCTATAAAATGAATATCGTCCAATCGTACCTGGTGGTAGGGATTGAAAATAATAGAGATCTAAAGAAGTTAAGGCTCAAAATAGAAGTAGTAGCGGTGATTAGCAATTGAACAGGTTTAATATCAAATTTATCATTATCTTTCAAAAAAAAGATAATGGGCTCAGAAAAGACCAAAACAGAAGACCAATTGTATAATGACGCACTGGCACTACTTTCCAAGGGCCATCGAATGACCTATATTTTTAAATATATTAGGGAGCGATCTGAGAGTGATGAAGTGCTTCAACGGGTGGTGGAAAGATTAACGGCAAATAATGAAGAGCAGGAGATTAACGAATCATGACGGGATGCTTAGACCAAGGGTCAAGAGAGCGTTTAATTTGGCAAGCTGCAAAATCGAAGCTGTCTTGACCTTTGACCATCTATCTACTCCACCAGCCCACGTCCTTCTTTCGTAATCCTTCCATCTTTTTTGAGGACTTTCATAAGGCGATCCAGGATTCCGTTGATAAAGTCTTTGGATTTGTCGGTGCTATACATTTTGGAAATCTCCACGAATTCATTCAGCGTAACTTTGGTAGGAATAGAAGGGAAGATCATAAATTCCGAAAGTGCCATTTTCAGGAGAATCATGTCAATTATGGCTACCCGATCAGCATCCCAGTTATTGAGTGCTGGTTCTATGATTTCTAATAATTCTTTATTTTGCTCAATGACATTTTCAAAGAGGGCTTCTCCAAATTCCTTTGTCGTTTCTTCGGTAGGTTTATATATTTTGACAAAATCTTTTTGTTCCGGAAGTCCCTTTATTGTTTTCTTTATAGTACCTATCACAAGAGATTTATCATCGACCCAAGTGGCATATCGATCCTCAATAGCTTCGTTAAACAACTCATGGTTGATACAATGTTTAAAAAGAGATAGCAACATATCGCGATCATCTTTTTCAGTGCACTCTTTATCAAGGTAAGCCTGGTACTCCGGCGTTTTTGAAAAGGAAACATAGACCTTTCTGACCGTATCCTGATCCACACTTTCTTCAAACTTTAATTTTTCAACAATATCATTAAACCCTACATGCGTAGCTATGGATTGAACAGTCTCGTTGTTAAAAATTTTGGGAGTGAAGGTTTTATCTTCTTCCGTAGGTAGGTGTTTGGCAAGCCTCCGATCCGCATCTTTCAGCGAATACCTGGCTACTTTTACCAAATAATTTAGATTAAAAAGAAAGAGTACATAGGACTCTTCAATGCCGTTGTCGTATCTGCTAAGAGCTTCCTTGTAGGTAAGCTCTTTATCTCTACTCATCGTGTAGAGCATCTGCATTACTTTTATGCGGATATTTCTTCTACTTAACATATGTTACACTACAGCATAGTTCTGCGCTAAACTGTTACACAAAGAAAGGGATTTTTAAGGAAAGCAGCGCATTATCAAAAATTATTTTCCCCCTATCTTGTATTTATTTTGCTAAACCCCTGATGAGTGGCGTAATTATATTAAAACATATGGTCAACTATTATAAAAAACGAGGCTGTTCAGATATGGAGTCCATTTAAAAACCTCGCAGCTGCTTATTGATCAGCAGAATAAATAATTGATTTTCAGCTGATTAAATTAACAAACCGTTCGGCTGAGCCTTCGGCGTGAGCTCAGTCGAACGCTCACGCCGAAGCCTACGAGGTTTTACTACGAAAATATCCAGACACAGATTTTATTCTTTTAAAAACTCCGCGTCCACTTTCTCATACTCAGGCAATTGTTTATAATGCCATTTCATAATGATTTTTCCGTCTTTCCACAAAACTATTCCCGGGTTGGAACGAACGATAGTTTTCAGCAAAATATCATCCGCCTCATAGAATGGATACGCAGATTGGGTCTCATGCCTGAAATCGTCAATCATAGCACTGGAAGCCCCCCCAGCAAGACCATATACATTATAACCATCTTTTTCTGCCTTTGCCAAAAACTCATTAAGCTTAGGCCAGGGTTTCAGATAATCCTTGTCCCAGTTAAAAGTCGCTTCTTCTTCTTGCCTTGGAATGACCTTATCTATAGATTTCACCAATTGAGTGACTCCTGACACATCTACCGTATCAACCCGATAAGTCGTATCCTGATAAATAACTTTTTTGGAAGATTCTCCACTATAGTAGAGTTTATAGCAAACGACCATAAAGTGATAATTCGGATCGTTGAGAATTTCTTCTGTCATATCATTGCCATCAGCATCGTGGAAATCAAAATCACTAATCTTAGTGGCTTCTATTTCCGGATCTGTTTTCAGCTGCTCATATTCCCATTCCTCTTTTGGATAGCTTTTATACTCTTTCATAAAGGCATCCATATCCAAATACTTTACTTCTTCAGATGCGATATTAGTAAGATTATATCCCAGTATCTTCACATTACCTGCTGCCTCTTCTTCCGCCTGTTTGGTGGCACGTACATCTTTGCCTACATTAAATGGTCTGAAATCCGTACCCGGAATATCCCAGCTATAATTGCTCAGGCAATAGATAAAGGTACCTATAGTAGTCACGGCGATCAAACCCGTTCGGATTTTTTTAGTGAATAACTGGTGCATATCCTTATGTTTAAAAACAAAAAAGATAGCGGGCACTAAAAGGACTAAATCCTTCATAAAGGACACCTTGGGCTCTAGTTTGAGAAAATCTCCAAAACATCCGCAGTCTGTCACTTTCATATTCGTATCTACATATGGCCCCCATTTTCCAAAGTCAAAAAAGTTGACATCGCCCGGTACATAACCGGTCAGGAAGGTAAAACCGGTCAGGAAGGTAAAGAATCCGACAATCAGCAGGAACAGCCAACTGGTCAACCTGGCTTTAGAGCCAAGGATCAACATCAGACCAAGAACAATTTCCAAAACGATCATAAAAATCGAAAAGCCTATCGAATAATTGGATAACCAAGGAAAGATTGGCGCAATAAAAGACATCCAGGTTTCTCCGAAGGTCGATGAAAATTCTGCAAAGTATTGCTCCATTTTATAAGCCGTCCCCAACGGATCGATCGCTTTTACACCACCGGAAAAGATGAATAAAGCGCCACAAAAATTTTGCAAATAAGTCATCAGCCAGTTCTTATTATTTTTTAAGAACCCAACCACTACAGTTAATAG
>JBLHJZ010000507.1:0-4225 GCA_047619515.1 Saprospiraceae bacterium
TCTTCGTGATGCGCAGGATGGAAGGCATGTCTCATAAAGAGATTGCGGAGAAGCTAAATATTTCACCGAAGACGATAGAAAATCAAATTACTAAAGCACTCAAAACCTTAAAAATAGCCATTCAACCACATGTTCAGGAAAAGCTAGGATAAGGACTCAGTAAATAATAACTTACCGATTTGATGCTGATATTTTGTCGTCTGTCGGCGTTATGAAATCTTTGTAATGAAGGACATTACTGCAGATTATCAACCTTGACAGCCAATAAAATCTCAAGCCTGAAATCAGCATCTTATTATTTGCTGACTCCTAAGGATAGGGGAATTCAAGGATTGATTTGTCATAAAAGAAAAATCAATGCCAATCAAAAAAACAGTATATGAGCGAAGACTTTTACATATCATTAATTTACAAAAAAATAACTGGTTCCATCAGCGAGGAGGAAGGAATAAAGCTGGAAAAATGGATCAATGAATCCGAAGAGCATAACCTTACGGCTCAGAGTATCATCCTGGCCTGGAATCAGTCCGGAGAGCTAAACGCAAGACCAGCGATTGCTTTGGATGAAGCATTTAACAAGCTTGAAGAAAGAATCAATAACTCCCCGACAATCCCTCAACAGGGCGCCAAAATTAGAGGACTCAACAGGAGATGGCTTTCCATTGCAGCAGGCATTGCCATTTTATTAATCGCAGGTATTGGCTTATATAATTATTGGAATGACGATAATGTTACCATTTATTATTCAGAATTACGGACAGATGATAAGGTAAAAGCCATTGTGCTTTTAGACAATACGAGAATTAGTTTGAATAAAAACAGCTTTTTGAAATATCCGAAATCCTTTTCAGGAAAGGAACGAAGAGTAATTCTGGAAGGGGAAGCTTTTTTTGAGGTAACTCATAATCCTGATTCCCCATTTATTGTGGAAACCAAAGAGGGGGAAACTAAAGTTTTGGGCACTTCTTTTAATGTTCGGGCTTATCCTAAAGAAGCAGAAACCCAGGTTCAGCTAGTGACGGGACGAGTACAGTTTGAGGCTGGCAGCACAAAAGAAAAAGTAATGTTGACTCCTGGCAATCAGGCGATTTTTAATAAAGAAAGCAAGACCGTACAAAAATTAGAAACTGCGATACCCAATAAATTATCCTGGCATACCAGACGATTAGAATTT
The DNA here is from genome assembly GCA_047619515.1 of Saprospiraceae bacterium. Lineage (GTDB taxonomy): Bacteria > Bacteroidota > Bacteroidia > Chitinophagales > Saprospiraceae > JAHDHW01. Next base: position 1,175 of record JBLHJZ010000507.1, read on the forward strand.
GTAGAAACACCACTCTCGGAAGTGTTGGTAGCCGTTGAAAAATTATACGGTGTGAAATTTGAATTAGAAAATACAGCCCTAAAGACTTGTCCTTTTAATGCCACTTTTGAAAAATCATACCTTGAAACAGTGACTTCAACAATAGCCGGAGTGTTTGGGATCGAGGTCATCAGGAATAACAATATTTACTTATTGAAAGGCGGTAAATGCGAATGAAATTTATCCTTTTATTATCTTTTGTAATAGTACAGACCGCTTCTGGTCAATCTCCATTAAATAAGGTGGTGGATTTTTCTGTTGACGAAATTTCCCTGAGTGAAGCTTTGCAAGAGCTTTCTAAAGTTGCTGCAATTGATATTGCATTTAGCAATAATTTTTTTGATGTAGCGGAAAGAATTTCCCTCCAGGTTAAAAATAAAAGCCTGGAGCATATTCTTTCTGTTTTGCTTAAAAACAGGAATGTAGGATTCAAAGAACTTGGAAACAGAGTGCTGTTATTTATAAATAAAGAAGCTCGAACTTTTACAATAAGTGGCTATGTCGAAGACAAAACATCCGGTGAACGATTGATAGCGGCAACAGTCTTTTGCAATAAAAACCAAAAAGGAACAATAACTAATGAATATGGATTTTATAGCCTGAGTTTACCTGCAGGAAAAATAGACCTTCAAAGCAGGTACCTGGGGCACCAAAAAAATGGCCAGTCTTTTACGCTGGATAAAAACGTCCGGCTTACGATAAAATTAGCGGCCAATCTTACCTTACCCGAAGTGATTGTTCTCCCGGAAGGAAAAGGAAGTCCAATAAGTTATAGCGCCCTTAATACTATTAGTCAATTGGATAAAAGCTTTATTGAAGCCAATCCAGGTCTGGGGGGAGAGGAAGATTTTGTACGAGCTTCTCAACTTTTGCCAGGCATCCAGGGAGGTGTCGATGGCTTGGGCGGGGTTCGGGTCAGAGGTGGAGAAAGTGGTCAAAACCTTATGTTAATGGATGGCGTTCCGGTTTATATTCCTTATCATTTGTTGGGGGTGTATTCTGTTTATAATTCGAGCACAGTCAATTCTGCACAGCTTTTGAAAGGAAGTTTTTCGGCGAGATACGGCGGACGGCTTTCCTCCGTTTACGACGTTAGAATTAAGGAAGGAAATAAAGAGGGATGGCATGGAGAAGCAGCCGTAAATTTAGTCAATGGTAAATTATTGATCGAAGGGCCAATCCTAAAAGGAAAAGGTTCTATGCTGGTCGCAGGCAGGTATGCACCGAATGGCTTTTTATTAAATCCTGAATTTAAAAGAATTTACTTCCAGTTAGATGGCGAGGAAGGCGAACTTAGTTCAACTTTCAATGACCTGAATATTAAAATGAATTATAACCTTTCTCCAAATGATCGTCTTTACCTGAGTATGTTTTCAGGGACAGATGCTTTCTTTAGATTCTTTTCGGAAAAGAATGATGGTAATAAAGCAACCTGGTATTCTACCTTGGATTTTGATTGGAATAATACGATAGGCATGCTTCGCTGGAACCATCTTTTTAATAAAAAACTCTTTTCAAATACGACGATCACTTATAGCGCTTTTAGTTTTAATAACATAACCTTTGAAGAAATTGAAAATGAAGAAGAAGAAGAGTGGCTTGCGGATTTAGTATATTTGGAAAACCAGTCCGATAATAAAGACATAGGCATAAAGATTGATTTTGATTTTATCCCCAATCCTGTGCATACCCTTCGGTTTGGTGCGGAATTTTCTCATAAAAATTTTATTACCAGTTTTGTTTTTCTTGAAGAGGATGACGAAAAATTGGACGATATAGAGGACATTGATTTAGAAGCTATTAAGGGATTGACAGAAGACCATGTTTTTTCATCCAGCGAAATTTCTGTTTATGTTGAAGACCAGATCCAATTAGGCACCGCTTGGTATGCAAGTCTTGGTCTGCGAGGAAGCTCGTTTTTTAATCAAGCTAAAAAATATGTCAACCTTGAGCCCCGCTTGACTTTGAAATATCAATATTCTCCTCAGCTAAGTATCTATACCTCTGCAAGTCGAATGGTTCAGTATCTGCATTTGGTGACTAATGCCGCCTTAAGGTTGCCGAATGATCTTTGGGTTTCATCCGGTGATGGGGTACTTCCGTCAAAGGCATTACAAGGCGAATTGGGTATAGCCTGGAAATTGGGAAATAAGTTTAACTTAAACGTAGATGCTTATTACAAAAAAATGAGCAACCTTTTAGCTTATCCCGATAATCGGGACTTCCTGGAAGATATTGATATTGAAAACCCCGGCACTTTTTTGACCAAAGGAAAAGGAGAAACTTACGGAGTAGAAATATTTTTAAAATATACTGCTGCAAAAACAAAGGCAGGAGTATCCTATGTTCTTTCCAAATCAGAACGTCAATATGAAGACCAAAACCTTGGCTTACCTTACCCGCATGAATACGACCAAAGGCATCAGGTTAAATTGTTTTTTCATCAAAATATTGGGAAACGATTTTTGATTGGCGCTAACTGGGTTTATAATTCTCCAAACCCTCAATGGGGCTTGACCAATACCAATTTGACGATTGACGACGAAGTCGAAAGCTTAAATCCACCAGGCCAAAAAAATAAAAACCGCGCTATTCCTTACCATAGAATAGACCTTAGTTTAGCTTTTAACCATCAGGGCCAAAAACTAGAACATCTTTTGAAACTTGGGGTGTATAATTTATCCAATCGCCAAAATGCTGTTTTTTATAATCGTTATTTTTTAGAAAATGAAAATTATACCAAATCTGTTAATGGCTTCCCGCTCCTTCCTTCTTTTAGCTATCGCTTAAAATTTTAAGAATCTTTTTTTAATCAGGCATAGGGGATATTTTAATTTGCTTTGTCTTAACCCCGAAAATGGAAATTAATTCCCGCTCAAGAAATTAATTTCCGATTATTTAATTAAGCCATAAAAATTAATTTATGATGAATGTATTTAAAAAATCTTTCCAAATTTCTTTTGTTTTTTGTTTAACCCTGGCAGCATTTACTTCCTGTAATAAAGAAGAATT
>JBLHJZ010000508.1:0-4198 GCA_047619515.1 Saprospiraceae bacterium
AAGTGATCACGCTGGGTTCTCCGTTTGCAGGAATTAATGAACCCAACAACGTGGTATGGCTTTACAAACTGATCAACGGAAAAAGAAAAATATCGAAGATTGACAAAAAGTGGATGGAAAATATTCCTGGCCCCGCTCCCGTTCCGACCACAGCTATTTATTCCAAGGATGACGGCATCGTCCCCTGGGAAGCCTGTATGGAACTCGTCGAAGATGAACTTCACCAAAACATCGAAATCAAAGGTACCCATTTAGGTATGGGCTTTAATCCTGCTGTATGGACTATCGTTGAAGACCGATTGCGTTATACTTTAGAGAACTGGCAAGCCTTCGCCCCCGCTAAAGCAAGTTCGCCCACTCAAGCAAGTTTGTAACTTGCGTCCCCAAAGCAAGTTTTCAACTTACATTGTTAAAAGCCTCCCTAAAGCAGGTTTGTAACTTTTATCCCCTTATATTCGTCGAGTATATATCAAGTTTATATATTGCCTCAATATTTTAAAGCTCATGAAAAAACAGCTCGCTTTGCTTATAATATCACGCCGCCAAGTTGGTAACTTTTCTAAAATGGCGGGATTATTCCTCTTTCTGTTCCTCCTCAGTGGCACTGCCTTAGCTCAAGATCAAATAAAAGTCTACGGCCTCATCCTCGATAAGGATACTAAAGAACCAATCCCCTATGCGCACATCGGATTACCTGATCAGGGAATTGGCACTACCTCCGGGCGCAATGGATATTTCGAATTAAAAATACCTGCGGCGTATAAAAAATCAGTCATGATTGTTTCTTTTATGGGGTATAAAACTTATAAAAAAACAATCGAAAACATAAAGATTCCTTGTGATATTTATTTAGAAGAAGCCAGTCTCGAATTGGGAGAAATCATTGTAGCCGATGAAGCTGCGGTAGAAAACATCATCCGAAAAGCGGTGAAAAATATTCCTAAAAATTATCCCACTCGCCCAACCACGGTACTTGGATTTTATAGAGAAGCCAAAACAGATGACAGTCTCCAATATCTCTATCTTGCCGAAGGAGTGTTGAATATTTATAAACACAGTTACAAAAAAGATAAAGAAGGCTATGTTAGCCTCGTTCAAGGCCGGCGCATTAATTTGAAAAATCCCCTGGATACTATCGTCAGAGGTGGGCTAACTTCCGGGCACATGGCCGCTCACCGTTTTGACTTTGTACAGAATAGAGAAGACTTTATTGACGAAAAATATTTCCCGGTATATAAATACTGGATTGAAAATATCACTTCTTATAATGATCGCCCGGTTTATATCATCGGATTTGGAAAGGATCCTGAAGGAGGTACGATTGAAACCGCTGAATCAGGTAATGAGACAGGGGGGAATATTGGCGGATTATTAGGTTTGTTTTTAAAAAAGAAACGGGTGATCAAAGAAGGGGCAAGGATGGAAGGACGGATCTATATTGATAAAGAATCCTATGCTTTTATCCGTGCAGAGTTTGAAATATTGCCGGAAGGCTTGAAGAAAACGAATGACTATCCGCTATATGCAGGAAGTTGGAAAAAAAATAATTACGTAGTTAATTACCGGCAATTGGGGGGTACCTGGTTTTTTAGTGATGCCACCAGAGAAGGTATTCTTTCCGGCGGAAATCGTTATAGCAATGAAGTAAAAATCACCGATATCAACCCGGAGAGATCAAACCCGCTTCCTTATCTGGATCGGATAGGGAGAGGTGCTGCCTTTTCCAGAATTACCGGAAAATACGACCCCGATTTTTGGGCAGATTATAATACTACGCCACTTAGCGAAGACCTTGCAAAATCTGTTCAGCAACTGGAAAATGCGGTCAAAGCCCAGCAGGCCTTTGATGCGGAGAATATGCTGGAACTCCAAAGGCAAAGAGATTCCGTCTATGTGGCTCAGATAGAAGCCCGTGAAATGGCAAAGCGGGTGGAAAGTGGCGAAAGTGTGGAAGATTTTGAATTTGACTCCGATCAGATTCAGGAGATTTTAAAAACAAGAAATAATGAACGAAGGAAAAGACGGGGTTATGACAGGGTGAAATTTCACCTGGGCTTAGGGACACATTTAATTCAATCCGGTGTCGATCAGTTGGGGATTGCTATCCTCACAAAGGAAGAATCTCCGGAAACGATTATCAATTTAAATAAAGATCTTAAAAACAGGGATTTCGAAATCACCGGCAATTGGGACATGGATATTTTCTTTCGAAAGAACTTCTTTGTCCGCTTTGGAAGCAGTTTTGATTTTTATAACAGCATTTATAAAGAAAAATCACTAGGTTTCGGGACAGCGTTAAACCTCTCCAAACAGCGCCCCTTTTACCTCAAAGTCATCGCTCAATATAGCGACCTGAAATATGCCAGAAAGCTCGGAGAAGTAGATAATGATTATGGAAAGTTCAAATTCGATGATAAAAAATTCAACGCCAAGCTTATCAATATCTACTACGGTAACCGAACGCATAACCTAAAATTATCCGCCGAAATTTCTTTGGAAATGAATCCAAATAAGGAGTACTACCTCCGGGGAACCTATTTCCTCCCTTTTTCTAAAAGACAGGAAGTATGGTTGAAGGAACGCCGCCAGTTTTTCAATAAGAAAAGAGCGGACGCTATTGATGAATCGTATATCATGGTCGACCAGGCTGATATTCCTTTTGATCTCAATATCATCGACGAACCCACTTTTTCCTTTACTTTCGGAATGTTGTTTAAATAAAGCTTGGGCAAAATTATCGGTACACGGTATATCGGTATAATGGTACACGGCGACCGTAAACCGATACACCGTAAACCGATACACCGTAAACCGATAAACCCTCCTATATTATCTTCATTATTCATTCCTATATTATCTTCATTCCTTCATTATAACACGTACCTTTGCGGAATGACATTCCACGATTTAAATTTAAATAAACCACTGCTCAAGGCGCTGGACGAATTGGGACTGGTACAACCGACTCCCATTCAGATAGAAGCCTTCTCGACGATCATGTCAGGAAGAGACGTGATCGGTGTAGCACAGACCGGAACCGGCAAAACATACGCCTACCTACTTCCTTTGCTCCGATTGCACAAATATTCAGTAGAAAAGCATCCAAGAGTGCTGATCATTGTACCTACCCGTGAGTTGGTGCTTCAAGTGGTCGCTGAAATCGAAAAGTTAGCGGCCTATATTTCAGTCCGGGCAGTCGGCGTATACGGCGGTACTAATATGAACACCCAACGAAGGACTGTGGAAGATGGAGTGGATATCCTCGTCGCCACGCCGGGTAGATTATATGATTTGGCAATGTCGAGATCCTTACGCTTAAAATTTGTCAAAAAATTAGTCATCGATGAGGTAGATACGATGCTGGATCTCGGATTCCGGCCCCAGCTCAATAATATCCTGGATCTGTTAACGGAAAAGCGACAAAATCTACTCTTTTCGGCGACAATGACCGAAGAAGTAGAAAAAATAATCGAGACTTATTTTAATGATCCTGAAAAAATAGAAGTAGACCTCACCGGTACTCCCGTCGAGAAAATTGATCAAAGCGGGTACAAGGTGCCTAATTTTAATACTAAAACCAGCTTACTCAAACACTTGCTGGAAGAGGATAAGACGATGGTCAAAGTTTTGGTCTTTGTGAGTACCAAACGATTTGCCGACTTGTTATTCCAACAACTTGAACCTACTTATAAGGAGCAACTGGGGATTATCCATTCTAATAAAGCCCAAAATTTCAGAATCAATACCGTTCAGAATTTCCATGCGGGTGACATCCGTGTACTCATCGCAACGGAAATCATCGCAAGAGGGCTGGATGTCTCTGAAGTAAGCCATGTAATTAACTTTGATGCCCCGGATATCCCCGAAAACTACATCCACCGAATAGGCCGGACTGGCCGTGCAGACAGGCGGGGCAACGCCATTACTTTTTTCAAAGAGGATGAAAATGAAATCAAAGCCGATATCGAGGCATTGATGAAAAGGGAAGTTCCATTGCTACCTTTGCCGGAAGAAATAGTAATCTCAGAAGAATTGATCCCGGAAGAAATTCCAGCTTCCGCAGGAGATATCAATTATCTTCCGACTATCAACTTGTCTTCCGAAGGTGCTTTCCATGAAAAAAGTGATAAAAATAAAAAAGTCAACCGGGCTCATATAAAACGACAAGCCCGACTCACGGAAAAGAAAAACTCAAAAA
>JBLHJZ010000509.1:0-4191 GCA_047619515.1 Saprospiraceae bacterium
CTTTTGATACCAGTTTTACATTGATACGAGCGGCTCTGTTGGCATTTTTTAAATCAAAAATCAACTGTGCCAGATCCTCGATGGAATAAATATCGTGATGAGGCGGCGGAGAAATTAATCCAACACCGGGGGTAGAATGTCGTACCCTTCCAATCCAGTCATTGACTTTGTGGCCGGGAAGTTGTCCGCCTTCTCCAGGTTTGGCACCTTGCGCCATTTTGATTTGCAGCTCATCGGCATTACTCAGGTAATAACTGGTGACACCAAATCTACCGGAAGCGACTTGCTTGGTAGCGGATCGTTCCCAGTCACCGTTTTCTTTCGGTTCAAAACGCGATTCGTCTTCTCCTCCTTCGCCACTATTACTTTTGGCGCCAATTCTATTCATTGCTATGGCCAAAGTTGTATGTGCCTCATGAGAAATGGAACCAAAAGACATGGCTCCGGTAACAAATCGTTTGAGGATATTTTCAATAGGTTCTACCTCATCGATGGGAATAGCCTGCCCTTTTCTAAAAGTCAACAAACCTCGAAGGGTACAGGCTTTCTCCAACTGATCGTTAATAAGTTCCGTATATTTTTTATAAGATTTATAATCATTCTGCCGACTGGCATGTTGTAAAAGGTGGATGGTCTGCGGATTGAATAAATGGTATTCTCCTTTCTGTTTCCATTGAAAAACACCACCAGCTTCAAGGGGAGCATTATTGTCATCAAAAGCTAAGGTTTGACGAACCAAAACTTCCTTTGCTATACCATCGAAATCAATGCCTTTGATCCTGGAAACGCTGCCGGTAAAACAAGCGCTGACCACTTCTTCCGCTAAACCCAGGATTTCAAAAATCTGCGCTCCCTTATAAGAGGACAAGGTAGAAATACCAATCTTAGACATGATTTTCAATAATCCTTTTCCGATTGCTTTGATATAAATATCGATTAGCTTTTCCAGGGATTGATCTGTTTCGAAAAAGTTGATTTGTTTCAACCCCGCTATGCTTGCAAAAGCCAAATAAGGATTAATCGCGTCAGCACCATATCCCACCAAGGTGGCAAAATGATGCGTTTCCCGAATATCTCCGGCTTCTACTACGATCGAAGTCGCATTCCTCAGTCCCTTTTTTGTAAGGTGATGATGAATCGCTCCGACAGCCATGAGTGAAGGAACAGGAGCCAAAGTGGCCCCTGCGTTCCGATCAGAAAGAATTAGTATGTTCGTTCCATTTCTAGTCAGGTCTTCTGCGATTGCGCAGATGTGGTCGACCGCTGCACGCAATCTTCCTTTTTGACCATCTCCTTTGAAAAGAATATCTATGATTCCGGATTTAAACCCCTGCTGGCTGACCTGCCTGACTTTAGAAAGCTGCTCGTTGGTCAGCACAGGTTGATCCAGGTGTATAAAAAGGCTATGTTTTTCTATTAGTTCCAGGATATTACCGACCGAACCTAATCGGGTAAAGAGCGACATGACAGAACGCTCGCGGATCGGATCAATAGGTGGATTGGTCACTTGGGCAAACAGTTGTTTAAAATAATTAGACAAATGTTGAGAATGATGAGATAAGACCGCCAATGGAATATCGATGCCCATTGATCCAAGTGGGTCGGTCTCTAATTTGACCATAGGCCCAATGATCATTTTTAAATCTTCCCGTGTGTATCCGAATAATTGTTGTCGGGTACGGAGGGTATTTTTATTTAATGCTATTTCAGATTGCTGACTCGTAATCAGGTCATTGATGTCGATTTTATTTTTAGACAGCCAATCTGCATAAGGAAATCTTTTGCAAACAATATCTTTCAACTCCTCATCTCCTACAACCCGATTCTCATCGAGGTCAGCAATTAGCATTTTACCAGGTTGTATTCTTCCTTTATAAACGACGGTAGATTGATCGACGGGTAAGGCGCCTGCCTCCGAAGCGACGATGAGTGTATTATCTTTGGTCAACAGGTAGCGGGAGGGGCGAAGACCATTCCGGTCGAGCATCGCACCGACAAGAATACCATCGGTAAAACAAATCGAAGCTGGTCCATCCCAGGGCTCCATGATGTTTTCATGATATTCGTAAAACGATTTTTTGTGTGCTGCCATCTGATCATCGTGCTGCCAGGCTTCCGGGATCATCATCATCAGGGCATGTGGAAGGCTTCTTCCATTCAATACCAAAAACTCAAGTACATTATCGAAGTTTCCGGAATCACTTAAATTTCCTCCGCAGATTGGGTGAAGTTTTTCCATTTCTTCCTCACTGAATAAAACAGATTTCAACTGACTCTCTTTTGATTGCCACCAATTTTTATTTCCCGTTATGGTATTGATTTCACCATTATGCGCGATATATCTAAAGGGTTGAGCCAGTTTCCATTTCGGGACCGTGTTCGTCGAAAACCGGGAGTGAACCAAAGCGATCGCAGAGCAGAACCTTTCGTCCTGTAAATCCGGAAAATAGGGACGAACCTGATAAGTAGTCAACTGGCCTTTATATACGACTGTTTTATAAGAACAAGAAGTGATATAAAACAGGTCACGAGATTGCGGATAAGTAAGGTGGATATTATGGGTAGCATATTTTCTAAGTACAAATAATCGCCTTTCCAAAGCTTTGGGATCCATGGCCTCGACTGGCTTGACAAAGACCTGCTCCATTCGGGGTTCAACCGCAACGGCACTATCTCCGACGATTTCATTATCCGTCGGGATTTTGCGGTAGCCTAAAACTTCGAGGCCCAGTTCGTCAATATAATCATTGAAAAGTACCCGGCACTGAGACCGGAGATTACGATCGTGTGGAAAAAAAACAACCCCGACGCCATACTCTCCAAAGTTTGGAATATTGATGCCCAGCTCTTTTCCTTTATGTACGAAAAAATCATGAGGTGTCTGTACTAAAATACCAGCGCCATCCCCCGTATTCGCTTCTGCGCCACAAGCACCACGATGCTCCATACAGGTAAGCATACTTAAAGCATCTTCTACTATTTTATGCGTTTTGATACCATCAAGGTTGGCGATAAGCCCGGTGCCACAGGAATCTTTTTCCAGTTGAGGAACATATAAACCCTGTTGTTTGACTTCCTCTTTTCCTCGAATTTGCTCGGGATGAGCTTTCTTTGTTTTAACTTTTTTCATTCGTCAATAGTTTGGACAAGACCTCTTCTTGCTAATAGAGATTGTGGATAAATGGAAAAAATAAATTAGTTTTAATAATTTGGTAAGCTTGTAAAAATACTAATTATATTTGGCTTTTGTTTTTAATTTTGAAATGATGAATTGAATAAACAGTGTTATAAGCAATAAAAATGGCTTTTTGGGATATTTTTTAAATTTTAAATTTTTGATATTTAGAAGCAAATTTGGTGATTTTTTATTTTGCCTTATAAAAGTTTGTATTTGGGTTGAATTATGAATTTTGAATAGGTATTGGAAATTGGGTATTGGGTTTTAGGTGTTTTTGCTTTTATTGGGCTGTTTTTTTTGGTGGAACGTATTTGCAAACTTGCTTAAGTGGTTTCACCTCTCTGTAGAGTCCTGTAAGGACGGCCGTTCTTTGCCAGGGTCAGGAGACCCTGGATATTTGAATTGAAATACAAGACCAAAGCGCTGTAGGTGCGACAGATATATACGAACCATCGTTTAATCTTTCGTCCTTACAGGACTATAAGCCTGCTTATCATTTTATCCAGAGTCTGACGACTCTGGTAAAGAACTTTCGTCCGTACAGGACTTTGGTGATAATGGATAGCGTTATGTCAAAAATCCAGTTAGGATATAAGCTTATCCATCGCTTCGGCTACTTTGTCAAATTGGAATTGCGCATATATTTTTGCAAACTTATTTTTAATCTGTGCCGTACAAAGATTTCCCAGACTTCCCTCATGGCTGTGATTGATCTTTTTATCATAATGAAAAGTGCCGGCTTCCACCTGCTTAGAAATTATTCCATAAGCCTCCCGGAAAGGAACATCTGCTTTCACCAGATCATTGACCGCTTCTACGGTAAACAGAAATTGGTGTTGTCCTCTATCCACTGATTGTTTATTGATGGTAATATTTTCTATGCCATGATTAGTGATGGACAGGACGGTTTTTAAATTTTGAATAGCCGGAAAAATTGTTTCTTTTAAGAGTTGAAAATCTCTGTGATAACCGCTTGGGAGATTGGTTGTCATCGCAATAATGCTTCCGGGTAG
>JBLHJZ010000510.1:0-4186 GCA_047619515.1 Saprospiraceae bacterium
CATTACCTAAAATACCTTATTTCTAATATATCCCAAAAATGTAGAAACCTGGGCTGATAAAATATTTGATAAAAAATCAAAGCTGATTAGAATATTAGCCGCTCTTAATACTTCCGAATTACGTAAACTTAAGGACCTCCTTGTTTCTCCTTTTTTTAATAAAAATAAAAAAATACAGGCTCTTTTTGATTTCATCTTAGCATTTGCACTTGATCTCTTTAAATTGAGTGAAAGACGTTTAAGTTTAAAAGTTTATTTTGAATTACATTTTTTTGACATGATGGATGATAATATCAATAGTTTTAGAAAATTTCTTCCGATAAATAAAGAAAGGATCAGTGATCTACACCTCCAGGCAAACAGGGAGTTTGTAAATATCGCCAATCATATTTTTTATCTTCAAAAGGGGATACAGAAAAAATCCACAGGATTGAAACCGACATAAACAGTATCCCGCTCTTACCGGAGAAAAAATGGCTGCTGGAAAAAGTCGAAGCTTTTAAAAAGTAAGCGTTTATTGGAGATTTAGCATTCTGCCTGCGAATACCGAAAACCAAATACCTAATAAACCCGTTTAAAAAAGAAAAACATGTACGTACTCTTAGTTTCAATTGTGATTGGTCTGTTCATTGCTATGTTATTTGTCAACGTGTACTTCAGGGTACGGGTACTCAAAGTATACAAGATATTAGTGCAAAACGAGGTGGAATTTGGTGCTGCGCATATTTTCAACCGGGAGAAGATGAAAAACGAGATCTTCCCAAAATACCCGGAGCAAAAGGGGAATATTGAAATTTTCGTCCGTCATATGCGTTATTCGATTAAGATGGCTACGGTTTTAGCCGCATTGATCACCCTTTTTGGCGCGATATTGATGTATTACAGGGATTTATAAAACCACTTTTAATACTTAATTTAAATTGCAAACTATTGTAGTTGGCAGTCTTTCAGTTGGCAGTGTGCAGTCAGATCCTACTAAAATTTAAGTGCTGATCATTATTTTAGCAGAATCTGACTTTGGACTTTGGACTATTAAAAGTCGAAGATATCCGCAACTTGAATTACTTATCCATATTTTTTAACAATTCGTCTATTAACAAAACATTAAATCTGTCATTAGCACATATTGCAGGCGTTCTTCGTTTCTTTGCAGTAATGTTTAACACTTTTAAATTTCTCTTATGAAATATCTGTTTCCGTTCTTATTCCTTTTTTCTATTACTGTTTTCTTCTCCAGCTGCTTTGAAATCACAGAAGAGATCAATATGAAATCCAATGGTTCCGGCGACATGCTTTTGACCGTCAATATGAGCCAAAGCAAAGTCAATCTCAAGAATTATATGAAAATGGAAGAAGTCCAGGGTATAAAGGTGCCTAAGCAATCCGAGATTGAAGAAGAAATCAGCAATGTAAAAAAAGCACTTGCTCAAGTAAAGGGGCTTAGCAATGTCAAAATCAATAGTGATTTCAGCGAGTTCATTTTTACGGTCAGTGGTCAATTCGATAATGTAAAAACACTGAATGTGGCGATTAATAAAGTAGCCGGAGAGTTGAATCATACCCCTTTTCCATTAATCAAAAAAGACAACTTTGATTTCTCTGCCGGGAAATTTACCCGATATTTTGATTATCTAAAAAAGCTTAACTTTACGCAGCAGGAGTATGATGATCTTGATTTTACTCAAAAATTCATCATGGAATCTGCAAAATATACTAGTATTTATAGATTTGATAAGCCGGTAAAAAAAGTAAGCAATACCAAAGCTGAAGTAGCACCGAGTAAAAAGGCTGTAAAGCTGGAAAGTAATTTTGCGGAAATCCTGACCGGCAGAAAAGCCATCGAAAACGTAATCACGTATTAGAATAAGAGATCAAGTGGCTAAGAGGTCAGGTAGCCAAGGGCTTTGACTACCTGACCTCTTGACTTCTTGACTTCCTCAAACCTTAATAACTTAATAAATAATTCCTAATGACTCGAAAGTTAATTTTTACGATGTTCGTAGCGTGTTTTACTATGCTAAGTACATACGCCCAAAACCTGCAAAATAATATTCCAAAAGACGCCACCTTTGTGATTACGATCAACCCGGGCGTGCTCAATTCCAAAGTGAAATTCGATAAACTGAAAGAATTTGACTTTTTCAAAATGGGCATGGAAGAAATGACCAAACAAGCTGGCCCTATGGCTGGAGAACTGAAAAAGTTCATTAATGATCCTTCAGAATTCGGAATGGATATGATGTCTTCTTCCTATGCTTTTGGAAAAATTGACGGTAAAAACATCCATATGGGCTTTGTCCTGAAAGTGGCTGATAAAAGTAAATTTGACGAAATCATCCAAACCTATGTTGCACCGATGATGCCGGTACAAAAGGCTAATAATATGGAATATATTTCTGCCGACGGCGTAAACTTGTCCTGGAACAGCAATCAGATTGTGATCTCTTCAGTAGAACTGGACTATGAAGGGGAGGAAGAATATGAGGCTCATAAGGAACGCAAAGAAAAAGCTGCTACCGATTGGATGAATAGCATTATGGCCGGGAGTATAACCAATTCTATCAGCGCTCATCCGAAATTTAAACTGGCAAATGTTAACCAGGATGATATTAATTTCTGGTCGGATTATGCCTCTCTTGCGGAGATCACCAACGATATGCAGGGAGCCGGGATGAACCCAATGGCGCAGATGGTACAGGAAATGACCAAAGGAATGTATCAGGACTCCTACATTTCTATGGGCCTTAATTTCAATAAGGGAGCGACTAGATTGAATAGCCGGTATTTTATGAATAAAGAGATGACGGATATTTATAGTAAAATTTCTGATGTTTCTTATAACAAGAAATTTTTGCAATATATCCCTAAAAACAATCTGGGGTATTTCTCTTTCAATTATAATCTCAAAAACCTGGTCGATATCATAAAAGCTTCGGACAACGAGATGTTGAGTCAGTTACCCATATACGAAAGTATGGCTGTAGAAGGGCTCAAAGGGATAGGATTGGATATGACTGCCGATGATATTTATAACCTTTGGAAAGGTGATGCCTTATTGGTGGTCACAGGTATGAAAGAATTTGAGAAAGAAGTGACGACTTACGAATATGATGATGACTTCAATAAGACGGAAGTTAAAAAAATGAAAAAAGAACAATTACCGGAGTTTGTCTTTATGATGTCGCATGGTAGTAAGGATAATATTTTAAAAATAATTGACCTCGGAAAACAGTCTTCTATGATCAGCGAGAAGAAAGGCTTTTTCCAGGTGAGTGTACCTGATATGCCGATGGATGTTTATATGAAAGTAGAAAAGGATATGATTCTGGTCTCCAACAAGATGGATGTAGTTACTAAAAAAGCGAAAAAAGTATTTAAGAAAAAAAGCCTGATCAATCCTAAGGAAGCACTTAAGATCATGAATAGTACGCAAAGAATCTATTGGAATATCCCTAAAACAATGGATGTAGTGGCTGCGATGGACAATATGAATATGGATGGCCCTGAAGGAATGATGCTCAATATGAGTAAAGACAGCTTCGAAAGTATGGTCTTTGAAATGAATAAAAAAGTAGGATCCTCTGTTGACGGAGATTTTATTTTGAATTTTAATAATAAAGATATAAACTCCATGGAGCAGATTTTCAATATGATCAATGAAGCCTTTTCTACCATGATGGGCGGCTCTTCTATGTAGAAGTCCATTGGATTTTGACTAAATAAATACAAAAAGCCTTTGATCTGCGCTATTGATCAAAGGCTTTTTTATTTTTGTGCCTGAAAAAAATAATGGCTTCACGCTATATTTTCTTGTGGACTCCTATCTTTATTTTATTTGACACAGCGTTCACAAAGGAGCACAGAGAATCACAAAGTATTAAATACTTACCATGCAAAAAATAGGACTTCTTGGCCTTGGACATCTCGGAAAGATTCATTTGAAATGTATCCAGCAGATACCGGACTATGATTTTGTCGGATGCTATGACCCCGATGAGAAGGCGGATGAAGTAGCCAAAGAAGCCGGGGTGAAAAAATGGGAAGATTTGGATGCTTTGCTGGATGCGGTTGATATCATCGATATCGTAACGCCGACGGTTACGCATTATGAGCTCGCACTCAAAGCTATTGAAAAAGGCAAGCACGTCTTCATTGAAAAACCTTTAACGAATACGATTGAAGAAGC
>JBLHJZ010000511.1:0-4186 GCA_047619515.1 Saprospiraceae bacterium
CTAGCATCAAAGTTTCCAATTGCTCTTGATACTGTTTTGCAAGCTCTTTGTCAAACAAAGATTTTTTATATTTTCCCTGGGGTATATCAAAAGTAGTTTTCTCTCCAAATATTTGTCGCATCAACTCCTGGAAGCGAGGTATGGAGCGGAGTGGTTTGAGGATAGGTTCTGGATAAAGAAAGATCATCATTGGTAATCTATTGGCTATTCCTTGTTCCAATAATTGGAGCGCTGCTTCCTGATTGCCGATCATAGTCTGACAGAGGATCAGAAAATTTATTGCACTTCCCATCGAATCCGTTTCCAGGGCTGCTTCCAGTTTCGCTATCCCCTCTTTAGTTTTAGCAATATTCCCCAGGGCAGCATCTGCCAATGTAATACCTGCTAGTTTCAATAAATCTCCCGACTCATCTTCCGGAAGATGCTGAAAGAATGCCATACCTTCTGCTTTACGTCCCATCAATAATAAAGCCCCACCCCAATATATTCCTGATAGTATATAATCAGGTTTCAAACTGAAACTTTTTTCAAAGCAAAGAATTGCTTTTTCATAATTTTCCTGGAAGTAAAAGATAAATCCTTTTAAGTGGTAATTGATTGCAGAAAAAGGATCGAGTTGTATGGCTGTTTCAATATAATTTAAAGCAGCTTTTAACTTCCCTTCTGCAGAAAGAACAGTAGCCATAGTCGGGTAATAATCAGCAGTATGACGTATTTCCTGAGATTTGTTTAAATGTCGGTAAGTAGCTGCTAAATCCCATTTTTGTAATAAACTGATCCAAGCCAGATTAATTTGACATTCTGGTAGGTTTTCATCCAATTCAATCGCTTTATCCAAAAAAGGCTGTCCTTTAGCAAAGACTTCATCCGCTGGTACCAGCCCCGTTGTTCCAAGAATGGCGTATCCTTGATGAACGCCCAAATAAGCTAAAACGAAATTAGGCTGCGCAGCAATGACTGATGCTAAAATAGAGATCCCTTTTTCGAGATTAGCCTTATCCATTTTTAGCAAATGATACTTGCCTTTCAAATAAAGTTTATAGATTTCTACTGGTACATTCGGAGCATCTACCAAATGATCTCCTATTTCAAAATGCCCAATATGCTCTCGTAATTTATCAGCAATCAACAAACTAATCTCATCCTGTACGGCAAAGATGTCATCCATAGACCGATCAAACGTTTCAGACCAGAAATGGAAATCATCCGCCACATCAATCAACTGTGCTGTTATCCGAACCTTATTTCCAGCTAAGCGAATACTGCCTTCCAGAATGGTAGAAACATTTAGTTCCTGACCGATCTTTGAAATAGGAATGTTTTTGTTTTTAAAAAAGAAAGAAGACGTTCGGGAAGTAACTTTTAGTTCTTTTATTTTAGCTAAGGCATTGATAATTTCTTCAGTCATTCCATCACTAAAGTATTCGTTTTCCTCGTCAGTACTCATATTCACAAAAGGAAGTACGGCAATGGTTTTGCTTGGTTGTTTTCCTTGTAATTGGGAGCGATCAGGAATCTTTAATCCTTCATTGCTTACCGCAAATATTTCAACGGGATTGGTAATATTTTTTAATTCAAAATACCCGAGTGAAATAGTTGAAATATCTTGATGATTTTTGAGTTCCTCATTTAATTTTCCGGAGAGTAGAATGGCTCCTGCAATGCTCATGCTTTCAATTCGGGACGCAAAATTAACCCCATCTCCATACACTTCTGTTCCGTTGAAAACAATATCTCCCATATGAAGACCAATCCGTAAAGGTACGGCATCGCCCTTCTGCAAAAAATGTTGAATATCAATCGCACAGGCCACTGCCTCGACCACACTTTGAAAAACACTCAATGTCCCATCTCCATAATATTGTATAATTTCTCCTTGATGTAGTTCATGTTGCTTTTCAAACACTTCCCGGTGCCGGGCCCTGGCTTTTACAGCGGCTTGTTCATCTTGTTGCATCATGGCAGTGTAGCCAACAATATCAGTAAACATAATGGCGGCGAGTCGGCGGGTTCTCTCTTCTTTCATAAAGTACTGCTTTTTTAGCGTTTTGTTGGCTGCCGCAAAAATAGGGAATTATTCTTTGTCTCCTACTAAAAACCTGGGCTTTTGACAAAGTCTCCATCATTGTTGAGGAAATGAAAAGTCAAGAAAGTGTTTTTCATAGGTATCGTGCTCCCGTTCAGGAATGAGAAATGAGGGGTGAGGGGTGATTTATAGCGCCTCCCCTCTAACTCCTCTGGATAATCTCCCTGTATAGATAAAAAAAGAACGCCATGGATGACACAGATTATCACGGATTATTGATTTGAATGAACTTTCTTTAAATCAATAACCTGTGTCATCCGTGACTAATAATTCTTAAAACTTGCTGCAAGCAAGTTTATCTCAACAGCTCGAATAAATTTGCCGGCTACATTAAAATCGATCACTATTTATTTTACGCTGTACTAAGGAAATAGCTCCACTCGACTCCCTATAATAAGTACCCCTAATTCCAGCCTAACTTTTTTCGTTCCTGCCAATAGTCCGCCGGTTTTACACCAAAGCTTTTTAACTGTTGAACTTCATCCGCTTCCAATTGAAAATTCATTGCTTTCAGATTATCTGATAAATGTGGTAAAACCGAGGCGCCGCTCAACACCATAAACGGATGAATACTGTCTATACAAAAACGCAAGCCAATCGCATCTATGCCAACCCTATATTTTTCAGAAAGTCTTTTCAGCAAAACATACAATGCAGAATAATGTGGGTAATTATCATTTGGAAACAATCTTCCATTCGCCAGGGCTTCTTTAATGATTACTCTTTTACCTAAAGAATCCAGCAAGGGCATCACCTCTGCCAGGCTCTGATCGAGAATATTATAAGTGACCTGAAAGGCATCAAATAATTCCAAGCCATTTGCCTTTACCGCTAATGCTTTTTTTAAAACCTCGACCTGATTATCGCCAGTTGTCGAAATGCCCATTTTTAGACCATGTTCCTGTTTCAACTCTGCCAGTCGGTTTAATACCGCTTTATTTTCCAGCACTCCGGTTTCAAGGGTAGCAGAATGGATTTGATAGGTGCTGAGATTAGGGAGTAACTTTATTGATTGTTCCCACTGCCCATTTAATTTTTCCACGCTATGCTCTTTGACCTCATGTTGTGCAGCATCCGGGTTAAAATCGGCGACATAGGTATAGCCCCATTTAGTAGCAATTTCGATACTGTCGTCTCCTTTTTTATTGACCCAATCAATAAGGACCTGCTCAGCCATTCCGTATCCCGGTGCCGTATCAAAATATCTAACACCTTGTTCAAAGGCATTGTCTAACATATCCCATGCCTTTTGTTTCAAAGCCTCTAAAGAAAAAGATTCCACCTTTTCTTTTTTGATATTGATGTATTGTGGTCGACCCAAAGCTGCCGTTCCTAAGCCTATATATTGCATTTGTTTTTATTTTAGAGGGCGTGAATATAGGTATATTTATTATCCTATTTACTTCCTTTCCTTTTTATCGTTTTGAAAATAGTCGCTATACTATAATATGGCGTTCGGCAATCGCTGACCTACTCTTTCAAGTTTATCCCGAGCCTAGTCGAGGAGCTAACTTGGAAGTACCAATAAAGCAAGTTTCTAACTTGCCTTCCACAAATAGTCCGCATAGTCAACGATGAGCAACCAAGCACACTGTAAAAATAGCAAGCATATAAAAATAAGGAGTATCTGCCAGCGATGAGAGATGAGCGATGAATATTGAAATCAGAAAAATAGAGGGCTTGTATTATATTTTAGAGAATTTGCGTATTTTTAGGAGAGATCTAGAAAAAATACAGGCCATATGTCGCGTCGCTAATTGTTCCACACCATTAAAACAAAACAAATGAATGGAAAATATATTTTAATTTGGACAGGCCGTATTGCTTTACTGCTATTATTATTTTATGTCCTCTTTATCATCGGAACAATAGCAATTTCAGGAATGCTTCCTGATATAAAATCGGAACCAGGCTTAGTACCTGGCAATATTGGGTTTTTGATCTTTGGGATTGTCAACATGCTTCTCATCATCGGATTAATTCTAAGCTCCCGTTGGAATGGTTGGAAATTAGCCTTGACCTTAGCCTTTGCTTATTTTGGTGCAGTGACCTTTCTAACGCAAATTGAGAGTTGGTATTTTATGTCAAATATCACCTTTG
>JBLHJZ010000512.1:0-4184 GCA_047619515.1 Saprospiraceae bacterium
TAACTTCCTCTTTTTCAAAGATATGTGTGGGGTCAAATATTTTTTCGTTGAGGCCACTGATAGATTCGAATTCGCTTTTTACTTCCAGCGCATCGATGTATTGATAGCGGTATTTAGCAGCCAGTTGATTCATCATTTTCATGGCACTACCAGGCAGTGCTTTCCGTTTTAGGTAATTTCTTTGAAAATGAAAAATCTGGTTTATAGCCTGAATAGTAAAGGTACAACCCTGCTCGATTTCCAGGTGTTTTCGTTGTTGGAGTACCATCTTTGCGGCAGTTTTCAAATCCGGTTCTTCGATACGGATCACTTGAAAAAGATCACTAAACCGGCGGTCTTTTTCCTGGACTATTTTCCACTCAGCAGGCGTAGCAGTTAGGATAACCTGCAGTTGCCGTTTTTCGAGATAGGGTCGTAAAACATCGCTCATGGCGAGGTTATTCGATCCGCTTTTTCCGATTCGGATCAAGGCCACGATATTGGAAAAAAGGAGCTTATCTGATTCACCTTTTTGCTTGGTGGTTACGAATTTTATAATGGATTCGAGGCGTTTTTCCCACCAGCCTACTATGCTCATTCCTGAGACAACCCGGGTCGGGTCGATCTGCCATATTTTTGCTAACAGCTCTTCTTTTTGTTGTTTGTCGACTTCCCTGGATTTTAGATATTGATATACTACTTCGTGAATCGTTGTATTTTTGCCGACGCCTTCCTTACCAATCAATACGATTGGGGTGTTTTCATTTTGATAGATAATACCTGAAAGCCGGCTGACCAGTTCATCTCGAAAGTAAGATCGCTGCAAGTCTTCGGGGTAGCGGTTGTTTAGGTTTTCTCCGACTTTTTCTATTTCGATAGCGCCATCAAAATCGGTCGATTGATTCATGTTTTGAAAATAGCCGGGAGGGTCGTGTTCTTCAAAAGCGAATTTTCCCGAACGGATATTCAGACTCAACTGGACATTGGTAATAAACTCCCTGGAATCAGAAAAATAATCTTCAGGATAGAAATCGTTACCCAGTTGTTCCCTATAATTTTTAAACAATACCTCAATCACATTGATGGTACTTTGCTCGAAGTTGTTCTCTCGCTTTTTCTCTTTTTTAGCCATGAAAAAGTAGTTCTGAAAAGCGGGAAGACAAGCAAAGGTCTTGTCTTGTAATTCGAAAACAGCTACAGAGAAAGTACCGGTGATGGTAGATTTTCCAAACGGAATAGTCAACTCAAGTTTTAGATACTCCAGATCAGGGTTGAATAAGTAGGAAAGCAAACCGTCAAGCGTTTCGTGATCGACCAGGTAATTATTCAGATTTCTCCGTATTTCTTTTTTAAAATGGGTAACTGCCTGTTCAAATCGACGGGCATTGACCACGGGGAAGTTCAAAAATAATGGCCTCAAAACAAAAGTAGATTGTTTATTTATCTTTTTGTTTTGAACCAGAACAGGGATGTTGAAATTGACAAAACTCATTAATTGGTAAAAGTGCTTGTTATCTTTGAGGAAATAGCCATGAAAGTAGTGAAAAAAACCGTAAACTTAAGGTATCCTTAAATTGTTTAGTTAAAAGCATTAAATAGGGTTTATTTTCTCTCTTAAATATTGGACTAAACCATAAAAATGAATATGTTTATAGAAGAAATTTACCAATAGCAAATAGTAGCACAGTATAAATGGAAGAAAGTTATACATTTCCTGAAGTAAAAAATTACAAATTTCGCGAGTTGAAGGTTTATTCCTCCACAGAGTGGCTTGCGGATAATAAAAAGAAATACCGTCAGGTTTTTGATCGGTACGAGACGACGTATGTCTATGCTGAGCTGTCTTTTTACAATAAATTTTTTGATGTAGAGGACTGGGAGATTACGGTAGAGTTAAAGTGTTATAGTCTAAAAAAAGGAAGAAAGGAGATTTGTAGCCTCAATTTTGAAAACCGCAAAGTTAGTAAGTACGATTCTACTGTTTTTATCCGCGAAGGCTGGGGGAATAAAAGTGAAGGTCAGTTTTGGAAAAAAGGAACTTATTACTGGGAGGCCTGGATTGAAGGAGAGAAAGTAGCCACTAAATATTTCTATATAGAGGATGCAGGCATAGATCTTCTTCAAAATGAAAATGCTTACCTGGAGATTCAGTCCCTTCGATTATATGAAGGACCCTATGACGATGTCCAGGAAGAAAGCAGGACTTATTTCAGGCAGTTCAATTGTGAGGAAACCCGGTATATTTATGTCGAAATCATTCTCAAAAACATCCATATTACTAAGAGCTGGCAATGCGAGCTTTTTACCAAGTTTTATAATGATGCCCGTGAGCTCAAAGGCCAGGTAGTCCGTTTGCAGCGAGTAGAAAAACGGGATGACTTGATAAAAATCACAGCTGGCTGGGGATCTAATGTGAAAGGATCATGGCGAAAAGATCGCTATTCCGCTGAAATTATCTTTATGGATAAATTGTTGGCGGTGATTCCCTTTCAGGTGGATGAGGATTTTGAGGAAGGTATTACGCCAGTACTCCTTCCGAATCGTAATGCACTTATAGTATTGAATCCTGAGGCTGATATTCATCAGACTTTTGATGATTTGATGGGACGAATGGATGGATTGATTGGTCTGAAGCAAATCAAGCAAAGGGTAAGGGATCATGCGAAATACATCCAGTTTTTACACCTCAGAAAAGAGAAAGGATTCGAAGAAAAAGAAGCGATCAATGTCCATTCTGTTTTTATAGGAAACCCCGGAACCGGAAAGACTACAGTAGCTGGAATGATGGGTTTGTTGTATAAAAAAATGGGACTGCTTTCCAAAGGACATGTACATAGCGTTGACCGGGTTGATCTGGTCGGAGAGTATATCGGGCAGACCGCACCCAAAGTAAAAGATGCCATCGAAAAAGCTCGTGGTGGGGTACTCTTTATCGATGAGGCGTATTCACTGGCCAGGAGTAATGATGACAGTAAGGATTTTGGCCGGGAAGTGATCGAAATACTGGTCAAGGAGATGTCAAACGGTGAAGGAGATATGGCGGTGATTGTAGCCGGTTATCCAAAAGAGATGAAACATTTTCTGGATTCCAATCCAGGATTGAAATCCAGATTCAAACTACATTTTGAATTTCCAGATTACCTACCGCAGGAGCTTTCCAGAATAGCAGCCTATGCTTGTGAGGAAAAACATGTGGCGCTCACGCTTGAAGCCTCAAAAAAGATTGACGATATCATTATCAATGCATTCCGGAGTCGGGATCGGACTTTCGGTAATGCTCGCTTTGTCTATGACATCATAGAAGAAGCCAAGATTAATCTGGGGCTTAGAAGTATGTCCGATGAGCATCCACGTAATCTTAGTAAGGAAGCGATTTCTACGGTTATTTATGAAGATGTAGAAAAAATAGACTACAAACCGAAAGTTGAGCTGCCTGACATTCCGGTGGATTCCGCTTTATTGGATATTGCTTTGGCCGAGTTGAATTCGCTAATTGGTATGGAAAATATCAAAAAGCAAATCAATGACATGGTTGGCCTTGTAAAATTTTATCGGGAAACCGAGAAAAATGTATTGAATAGCTTTTTCCTCCATACTGTATTTGTCGGAAACCCCGGAACCGGTAAAACTACCGTGGCTCGTATTCTTACGAAAATATATAAATCACTGGGTATTTTGGAAAGAGGTCACATGGTCGAGACCGATCGCCAGGGCTTAGTAGCCGGCTTTGTGGGACAGACTGCCATCAAAACCGCAGAAAAAATCGAAGAAGCCATGGGTGGCGTATTGTTCATCGATGAGGCCTATGCATTGACCCAGGCTTCAGGAGGCGCCCACGGAGATTTTGGTAGTGAGGTTATTCAGACCTTATTAAAACGTATGGAAGACAATCGCGGACAATTCTTCGTTTTCGTGGCGGGTTATCCGGATAATATGGAAAGCTTCCTCAAAGCAAATCCGGGACTTAACAGCCGGTTTGATAAAATATTAAAATTCGAAGATTATAAACCAACAGAACTGAATGAGATTGCCTTATTCATGATTCAGGAAAAAAATATGCGGATCGATAAAGAAGCCCTGGAATTCTTGTTGGATTATATGAATTTTATCTACGAATACCGGGATAAATACTTTGGTAATGCCAGGACGGTCAGAGGTATCGTCAATGATGCCATCAGGAATCATAACCTTCGATTTGCCGCACT
>JBLHJZ010000513.1:0-4147 GCA_047619515.1 Saprospiraceae bacterium
TGCCCGCTAGTGTTTTCTGAACCTTAGGAGCAGCTATTTGTATTCTAAAAATATCACTTGTCCCATCACGATCAGAAGTAAAATATAAATATCCTGTAGCTTCATTAAAGTAGGGGTGACTATCTTCCCCTTCAGAATTGATCGGCGTGCCAAAGCGCTTTGCTGTCCACCATTGTTTCCACTTATCATCCAAACGGGTTTGCACGTAAATATCATTTCCATTACCCGGATTATCTCTAT
Organism: Saprospiraceae bacterium; assembly: GCA_047619515.1. Taxonomy (GTDB): domain Bacteria; phylum Bacteroidota; class Bacteroidia; order Chitinophagales; family Saprospiraceae; genus JAHDHW01. Next base: position 241 of record JBLHJZ010000513.1, read on the forward strand.
CCGAGGCATAATATAACGAAAGCATATCTTCTGACAAATGTGGAGCGGACTCCCGCTGAGGAGTGTTTACCGTCGGGCCGAGATTTTTAGGATAGGTCCAGTTACCGTCGGACTTGAGGTAGCTGATATAAAGATCAGTCTCCCCGTAGCTATCTTCTCTTTCCATAGCCATCACCATTACTTTGCCGTCACTACTTAAGGTAAGGTTTACATCAGCACCGGAATTATGATATTGATCAATGCCAATCGATTCCGGAAACTGCCAGGCACCTTTGTCAGATTTTGATACTTTCGAAAAACCTTTTTGCATGCCGCCATTGGGTGTAAATTGGTTTAAAATAATCAGCTCATCATTGCTTGTCAAAGCGCTCACACTATTAGGAAGTGCATTATTTAGCGGATAAGAAGGATGTTCTAAGAGATCAAACTCATTACTTACAGAATGAACTACCCAGATGTCCTGGTTAAAAGAAGAAGATACCGGATTATTGACAGATTCACCATTGAGAATAGTATAGATTTCAGAAAGACGATTCATATACGCTTCACTATCCATCGTCTTTTCAAGATCATTTCCGCCTTCTACCAAAGCTTTCTCAAACTTCGGGTAAGCAATACGCGTAAAGTACAATGTCTTGCCATCACGACTTACGCAAGGAGCGATTTCATCGTATTGTGGAGAGCTGATAGCTTTCCCTAGTTTTTGAAGTGAGTAATTTTGAGCGTTTCCTGTTTGTAGTATGCACGCAAAGATAGCAGCGCATAAGATACGTTTGCAAATAAGCATGTGATTGTAAGTTTTGGCGAGGGGTGTGTTAAGTTTCGCTTAAAAATTGTTTTTGGGGGCGTTGTAAACAGGAAATAAAAGGAATAATATATGTTGTAAGATTGAATACAAAAATATATCATTTATCCACCGCGCGCCATACCCTTAATGGTGTATTTTTATCTTTTAAGGGACAGTGCATTAATAAGTAAGAGGTAAGAAGTGAGGAACGAGGGCAAGCGGCCAAAGCCCCTCACCTCTCACTTCTCACCTCTGCTCTCCCTCGTATCTTCAATCTTAAAAGATATGTTTTTAATACCTTGTAAGGGATCGACTCTCATAAATTGTTCGATCATAAAGGTATGTTTTCCGATGGCATTGAAATAAGCGCCTTGTTGGATAGCCACGCTAAAGTGACACCATTCACTATTACAGTCGCCATACCAGACGCCTGCTTTATTGGCCATTTCTAAAGATACCTTTTCACTTAATCTTTCTCCGGAAGGGAAAGTGGTGTGTATCATCACATACATATTCTGGCTGGAAAAATCAGTAGCATGTTCGACATCAATATACAGGTTATAAATTCTCAGGGAGTCCAGAATATTGACCTCAAAACTCGCGGTATCTGCATAAGTCCACTCTGAGCCCTTAATTTCATAAGTCTCCTCCAGGATATAATCCGGGCCGCAACCTAAGATAAAAAACATTGAAAGCAAGGTTAACCCTTTTAGGAAGTGATTCATATAATATGGTTTTATATACAGCACAATTTTAGTAAAAACTATCTGCTTAACGCAAAAAGCCGCAGCGAAAATATTTGCTGCGGCTTTCTTTATCTTTAAATAGTCTTTGATTTCGTTTCTATAGAAGTCCGTGCGATTAATTAAAAAGATCCTTCATCTTATCGAAAAACCCTTTGTCATCTTTACCTGGTTCCGGTTTGAAGTTGGGCATATCACGTAATTTTTCCAAAAGCGCTCTTTCTTCGTCGTTCAGTTTCTTCGGTGTCCAGATATTCACATGGATCAATTGATCGCCTCTACCATAGCTTTGTATCGCTGGCAGACCTTTTCCTTTCAAACGAAAAACTTTGCCGCTCTGGGTTCCCGCAGGAATTTTCACTTTTACCTTTCCATCAATCACCGGTACTTCTACTGAAGTGCCTATGGCAGCATCAGCGAAATTCAGGAACAAATCATAAATTATATTCATTCCTTCTCGCTGAAGGTGGTCATGTTTTTTCTCTTCGATATTGATCAATAGATCACCGGAAGGGCCTCCTTTGAGTCCGGCATTTCCACGGCCTCTCATCGACAACTGCATCCCTTCTTCCACACCAGCAGGGATTTCGATCTCTATCGTTTCTTCTCCGGACATATTACCGGCACCCCGGCAGGTATTACACTTTGCAGTAATCGTCTCACCAGCTCCCTGGCAGGTAGGACAAGCAGTAGTCGTCTGCATTTGCCCCAAAAAAGTACTTCTGACCTGGCGAACATATCCTGAACCCCGACAGGTGCCGCAAGTGGTAACAGAATTACTATCCTTCGCTCCGCTCCCGGCACAGGTAGAGCAATTGATTTGTTTTTTTACTTTTATCTTTTTGGTGACTCCTGCTGCAATCTCTTCTAAAGTCAAAGAAACTTTAATCCGAAGGTTACTTCCCTTTTGTCCGCGAGAACGAGTCCTTGCTCCACCGCCTCCGCCGCCTCTTCCTCCAAAGAAAGAATCAAAAGGGCTGCCTCCTTCGCCAAAGATATCTCCAAACTGGGAGAAGATGTCATCCATTGTCATTCCTCCCTGCTGGAAGCCGCCGCCGCCGCCCTGGTTACTGACCCCGGCATGGCCAAAGCGATCATATCGGGCACGTTTATCCGCATCATTCAGGATTTCATAAGCCACCGCAGCCTCTTTAAACTTATCCTCTGCCGCTTTGTCGCCTTCATTGCGATCCGGATGATATTTCATAGCAACCTTCCGGTACGCCTTTTTTATAGTTGCTTCATCTGCACCTTTCTCTACTCCGAGTATCTCGTATAAATCTCTTTTTGACATAATCTATTGTTAATTAAATTGAGTTAATAACGCTTACTAATCCCTAAGTGCTATTAACTAATTTCTGATATTATTTCCCTACGACAACTTTAGCGTGTCGGATGATTTTATCTTTTAAAAAATAACCTGTCTCAACGGTATCAATAATTTTTCCTTTCAAATCCTCCGTAGGAGCAGGAATTTCTGTAATTGCTTCATGTAATTCCGGGTCAAATACTTCTCCGTTGGACACCATTGGTTCCAGTCCTTTTTGTTTTAACGAATTGTGAAGTTTGTTATACACCAGTGCTACCCCTTCACTAAAAGGCTCCGTACTATTTTCATCTTCGGCATTCTTTTTAGCTCTGTCAAAATCATCCAACACAGGTAATAATACTGCCATTGTGTCCTGAGCGGCTGACTTCATGAACTCCACTTTTTCTTTGACAGATCGTTTTTTGTAATTGTCGAACTCTGCCAATAATCGGAGATACTTGTCCTTAAGTTCAGCGATCTGATTGTCTTTCTCCTCCAGCTCTTGCTTCACCTTATCTTGCTGCAATTGCTTCTTACTCCGTTTTTTGGACTCCTGATGCTCATTTCCAGCTGTTTCTTCTTGATTTTCAGCGTTTTGGTCCTCCACTGTAGAGGTGGCATCCTGATCAGCGTCTGTATGCTGATCAGCATTATTATCCTTCTTGCTCATTATATCTTTTATTTTTTTAAACATTATTTTTTTTATTCTAGAAAGTTGCTTCAATTTTGGGCATCAATTATTCTGCCATGCCAATAATGAGGTCATTTTGTCAGTTTCCCAGCTAATCGCTTGTCTATCTCCTCAAAAGATAAATTCACGCCAATAATAACGCCCTCCGGACTAATCAGGTATTTTGTGGGCACATCTTTTACCCCATAACTGGTAGCAATAGGCCCATTGAAAAACCGGAGACTACTGGAAAGGTCAATCACCTGGTATTTCCAGGTTAAATTATATTTATTAATGGCGCGTTCCCATCGATTGGCATCATCCTCTATAGCTACCCCTATCACTTCGAAATCACTTGCATCCACGAACTTTTTGCCTTTGTATTTTTCATATAGTGT
>JBLHJZ010000514.1:0-4129 GCA_047619515.1 Saprospiraceae bacterium
GCTGTAGTCAGAGACGGCAAAGTATATATGATCTACCGTTCGCAGGATAATGAAATGACTTCCAGGCTGGGATTGGCGATCAGTGAGGATGGGTTGCATTTTGAAAAACAGGCAGCGCCGATATTTTATCCGGCGGAAGATGATATGAAAAAATATGAATGGAAGGGTGGGGTAGAGGATCCTCGTATCGTCGAATCCGAGGATGGAAAATATATCATGACCTATACTTCTTATGATGGGAAGACGGCAAGACTTTGTCTGGCAAGTTCAGAAGATTTGCAAAGCTGGACGAAGCACGGTTTGGTTTTAGGAGAAGGGAAATACAAAGACACCTGGTCGAAATCCGGCGCTATCGTTTCCAGGCTGGAAGGCGATAAAATAATAGCTACAAAAATAAAGGGCAAATACTGGATGTACTTTGGAGACACGGATTTGTTTATAGCGACCTCTGATGATTTGATAAGCTGGGAAGTGGCGGAAAACGAAGAAAACCAAAAAATGATCTCTGTACTTCACCCACGTCCGGGATATTTTGATAGCCGCCTGGTCGAGCCTGGACCTTATGCCTTATTGACTGACGAAGGTATCCTCTTGATTTATAATGGTAGTAATGCGGCTAATTTTAATGATCCGCTTTTACCTAAATTCACTTATGCGGCGGGACAAGCTTTATTCGATAAGGAAAATCCGGTCAAGCTCATTGATCGTACGGAAAGTTATTTTATTCATCCGGACAAAGATTATGAAAAAGTAGGAGAAGTCAACGAGGTTTGCTTCGTAGAAGGATTAGTTTGGTTTAAAAATAAATGGTTTCTTTATTATGGAACGGCAGATTCGAAAATTGCGGTTGCGGTGAAGTGAGCGGATAATTGGTAGATTATATTTTGATCCTAAAGTACTTTCATTTCAAAAACTCGAAATAAATTATATTTAATAAACTGATTATCAAAATTATTAGCTCAAATTATGGATTTGCATAACAATAAAAAATAGACAAATGAAAAACCTATTCGATCCAACTGATTTAGAAGCAACCATAGTTAGAATTAACAAACTCACTCCGGCTACCAAGCCCCTATGGGGTAAAATGAAAATCGCCCAAATGCTGGCGCACTGTAATGTGTCCTTTGATATGGCTTATACTGACAAGTATGCCAAGCCCGGAGGGTTTAAGAAATTTTTACTAAAAATGTTCGTAAAATCTGGTGTTGTGGGGCCGAAGCCCTATCCGAAAAATAGCCGGACTGGACCTGAATTTATCGTAGCAGATGAAAGAAATTTTGAAACAGAAAAGCAGCAGCTGATCGATAATCTTAAGAAAACAAATGAACTTGGTACCGATCATTTTCAAAACAAAGACTACCATTCTTTTGGGCCTTTGACAGCGGACGAATGGAATACACTTTTTTATAAACACCTGGATCATCACCTGACGCAGTTTGGGGTCTAAGGAATGTGTCCTTTCCAGCCATGCCCTGAGTTTATCGAAGGAGAGCTTAAGCGAGTCGAGAAAAGAATGCGGTAAATATAAAATGAAAACTAAAACACTTACGTTCGGATTACTATTATTTTTTTTGACCAACTGTCTGGCTCAAAAAGATAAACTTGAGCTTGGCTGGTACATCGCGCCTAGTTTTAGTTTCTATGAAAAATCTGATATAGGATCTAATAATAAATTTTCTACAGGTATCTTTTATAATGTATACTCGACGAAGGTATTTGGATTTGGAGCAGGAGTAGATTATCACCAACTCAATCTGAATGTAGCAGGAAGAGTAGGGCAACAAAATAAATTCAATTTTTTAAAATTTCCTGTCTGGACCAGTATCAATACAAATTATTACTCTTCTGCTAAAACCCGTACTTATTTTTTACTCGGGATGGCTTATGGTAATCTATTAAATGCTGAAAGTGCAAGGGTAGCTTATAATTTAAAGGGACTAAAGCAAAATCATTTTTTTGTGAATATTGGTCTCCAGCTTAAAAGACCATTAAATGAAGCTTATCAGTTTACTTTGGGGACTCATTTAGAGCTTACTAATATCTACGATGTGAGATATGGGAATATTTATAGCTTTCAGGTTGTTTTTGGTGTTGGGAGAATTTGGAAGTAGTCTTTAAAAAATAGAATTTTAAAATAATTTTCCTACCTTCAAGTAGATTTTTATCAAAAACACCATCACCAATGCGTCTCCAAAAAGACCTAAACGAACTCATCGAAGCCCAAATAATCTCCCCGGAGATCGCCGGCAGGATCAATGATTATTACCAGCGTAAAAGCCCGGAATCCAATAACCGGATGTTTATCGCTTTCGGCATACTGGGCGCTATTCTCGTTGGCCTGGGGATTATCCTCATCCTGGCGCACAACTGGGACGACCTTTCCAGACCGTTAAAATTATTTTTTGCTTTTTTACCCTTACTGATCGGTCAGGGATTTTGCGGATACACGATTTTAAAAAAATACGAAAGTACCGCATGGAGAGAAAGTACTGCCGTTTTTCTCGTTTTTGCAGTAGGTTCGAGTATTGCATTGGTTAGCCAGATTTATAATATTCCTGGCGATATGAGTTCTTTTCTTTTGACCTGGTTACTCCTCTGTCTGCCAATGATCTATATCATGCGCTCCTCTTTTGTGTCTTTATTATATCTGGCAGGAGTCACCTGGTACGCCTGCGATACGGGTTATGGCCATCAGGAGAAGATATCCTATTGGTACTACTGGCCGCTATTCCTGGCAGCCATTCCACATTATTATTTATTGTATAAAAATAAGCCAGAAAGTAACTTTATGACTTTTCATAATTGGCTGGTTCCATTATCGCTGATTATTACTTTGGGTACCCTGGCAGTAGCCGATGGTGAATTAATGTTCATTGCCTATATCAGTCTATTTGGAATATTTTATCTGATCGGAAATTTTACGTTTTTAAAAAATCAGTCACTATTCAGAAACGGTTACCGGGTACTAGGTGCATTTGGAACGGTTGTCTTGCTTTTGGTTTTGAGTTTTAATGATATGTGGAAGGATTTGAGAGGAGATTTTTTCAATACTAATATTGACGAGGTATCCAATACATTCTATACTGCGCCGGAGTTTTGGATTGCTATAATACTCACGCTACTGGCAGGTGTTTTTTTGTTTCGGCAATTACAAAAACAATCATTGCGGGATATTGAACCCATCGCACCGGTATTTCTACTATTTTTTATCATTTTCTTTATCGGCATGTATTCTCCTATTGCCGCCATACTGATCAATCTCCTCGTCTTCGCTATAGGACTCTTAACCATCAGAAAAGGAGGGAACGAAAACCATCTCGGTATTTTAAATTATGGCTTACTCGTCATTACGGCATTGACTATTTGTCGCTTTTTCGATACGGATCTGAGCTTTGTCTGGAGAGGTATTTTGTTTGTCGCTGTAGGGCTGGGTTTCTTCCTTACAAATTATTGGATGCTTCAAAAAAGAAAAGAAAATGAACTATAAAAAAACACTCTTTCCCGCATTTATTATTCTTGCCCTGGCTCAACTCTATGTGCCGGCCGGTATGATTCTTAAGCAGGAAAATGTGCTCAAAACAGGTAAAGCTTTTAAATTCAAAACTGCACCTTTTGACCCTTATGATCCTTTTAGAGGAAAATATATTTGGCTTTCGTTTGAAGCCAATACCGTGGAGGTACCTGTCGAAAGCGAATGGGAATATGATGCGTTTGTTTATGTTACCCTGACCACTGATAAAGAAGGCTTTGCAAAAATTGCTTCGGTATCCGAAGAAAAGCCAACAGATTCACCAGATTTTGTACAGGCTAAATCATGGGGCAAAAGTACGGCCGACAGTTTATTGACGGTTAACTATCTCTTCGACCGCTTCTATATGGAAGAATCCAAAGCGGTGGAAGCCGAACAAACTTATGTGGAAGCCCAACGCGATAGCAGTATGATCGCTTATGCACTGGTAAAAGTAAAAAACGGGAATGCGGTTATTGAGAATGTTTTTATTGATGACGTTCCGATTAAGAAAGTGGTGGAGAAGGGGCGGGAATAATTCTTTTCATTCTTCATTCTCCTCATTTTTTCAAGAGCAAGAGCTTCCAGAACTTGGAGTTCTGGAAGCTCTACCACCGA
>JBLHJZ010000515.1:0-4121 GCA_047619515.1 Saprospiraceae bacterium
GGCCATCATCAGAGTGGGACGGATCGCTGTGGTGAGGTCGCAGTAGCGATTTCGGACTATGAAATCATTATCAATCTCCAGGGAGATGAACCTTTTGTCCCCTCGCTTATGATCGATGAGTTAGTTCGTTTTTTTAAAAAAAATCCCAACAGGAAAATAGCAACGCTGGTAAAAGAGATTAACGACCCTGCCCTTTTATTTAGCCCTCATATTGTGAAAGTGCTGATCGATATACAAGGTAATGCCCTTTACTTCAGTCGTCAGCCCCTTCCATATCAGCAGGGTGTTTTAGAAAAGGAGTGGTTGGATAAGCATATATATTACAAGCACATTGGTATGTATATTTTTGATAGAAACACTTTATTGGATCTTGTAAAACTGCAACCCACAGGACTTGAAAATAGTGAAAAACTGGAGCAACTCCGGTGGTTGGAAAATGGCTACAAGATTGGTGTTGGTATCACTACTTATAACTCTATTGGTATTGATACCCCCGAAGATTTGTTGAACATTGTCGAATAATTCCTTTTCTCGACTCGCAAGCTCTCCTTCGATAAACTCAGGACATGGCTCGAAAGGACAAATCTCGACTCGCAAGGCTGATTCCATTGATATACAGCATCAAGCCAGCGCCAATGCTCTAAATCTGTACTGAGTTTACCGAAGTAGGACACATTATTCCTTATTCCTTAATTCTTTAATTACCCTACAAGGGTTTCCCCCCGCAAAAACATAATCAGGCACATCCTTCGTTACCACGCTCCCCGCACCAATAGTAACCCCATTGCCAATTTTTACACCGGGTAAAATTATCGCCCCACCACCTATCCAGACATCATTTCCAATAGATATAGGCTGCGCATTTTCCAGCATTTTTGCACGTTCATGGGGATCCAAAGGATGCGTGGCAGTATAAATCTGAACAGCAGGGCCGAGCATTACATTATAACCAATATCGACTACCATGACATCCAATATGACGCAATTGAAATTGGCATAAAAATTTTCACCCACATTAATATTATACCCAAAGTCACATTGAAAATGAGGTTCGATATAGATTTTCTCTCCCGTTTTTCCGAAAAGTTTCTTTAACATGGCGGTCCTGAAAGGCATCTTGGAAGGTCGGCTATGATTAAAATCATATAGTAATTCCCGGGCATCCAATCGCTCTAGTTCCAGTTCAGGATCGGAGGCGTCGTATAATTCTCCGGCGAGCATTTTTTGTTTTTCGGTCATAGTAAGGTGCTGTTGGCATTTAGCTATTAGCCAGCTAATAGCTAAATGCTTTTTTATAAAAAACTTGAATCAAAAGATAAAGGTAAGAGCCCTTTTGCAGAATCGATAACATAGATCGGCCCACTTTCTCCCTGAAGGATTACTTTAAAACTTTGTTGGTGTTTATCTTCGACTTCTGACATAAACTGCCGGCAAGTACCGCAAGGGGAGACAGGCTGCGTTATTATAGTGTGATGGCTCTTGGCGGTGACAGCAATGGCTACCACAGGAATTTTAGGATATAAAGATGCAGCAGCGGACAAAGCTACTCTTTCGGCACAGATGCAGACCGGGTAGGAAGCATTTTCCTGGTTACTGCCACCTAAAAATTTTCCATTGCTCAATAAAACCCCGGCGCCGACTTTGAATTTTGAATAGGGCGCATAGGCATCTTCTACACTTTTATGGGCTAAAGAAAGCAGCTCCTGGTACTCCAGGGGCAATTCCGATAAGGAACCATATTCGATAATTTCAGTTTTTAAAGTAATTTTTTTCATATAGATATTTTTAGAGATAGTTGTTTATTCTCTATCCCTTAATGACCTTTGCTCCGTTATTTAACTCAAAATAGGCTAAAAAGTTGGGTTCGAAAACCTTTTTGTAAGTTCGCATAATTTTAAATATTTCGATTTATCACCCTTTGATTTATTTTACGCTAAAAATAAGATAAATTTGCCCTTTCTTAACATAAGACGATAATATGAAAAGTATACTTGTAATAGGTGCCGGCAGGTCTTCCACTGCTTTGATTCAATATGTTCTTTCAAATGCTGAAAAACATGGATGGTTTGTGACCGTTGCGGATGCAGATCCCGACTTGGCTGCTCAAAAAGTGGATAACCATCCTTTTGGCCGTGGAACCTGGCTTGATGTCACCAAAGTCAATGATCGTAGAGAGTTGATCGAACGTGCAGAAGTTGTCGTTTCTCTATTACCAGCGCATTTACACCTGGAGGTAGCACAGGATTGTATCCGTTTAAAGAAACATTTGATTACTGCTTCCTATGTTTCCAATGAAATGTATCGTCTTGGGGATGAAGCCAGAGATCGGGATTTGATTTTTATGGGAGAGATGGGACTCGATCCGGGGATTGACCATATGTCTGCCAAGCAAAAGATAGATGAGATTAAAGAAAAAGGAGGAAAACTCATTGCTTTCAGATCGTATACCGGTGGTCTGATCGCTCCTGAAAGTGATGATAATCCCTGGCATTATAAATTTACCTGGAACCCAAGGAATGTTGTTCTCGCCGGTCAAGGCACTGCACAATACCTTGAAAACGGCAAATATAAATACATTCCTTATAATCGATTATTTCAGGAATACTGGAAGATTAATATCAAGGGAATGGGCGAATATGAAGTTTGTGCTAATAGGGACTCCTTACTGTATCGGGGTATTTATGGTTTGTCAGATATACCAAATATTTTACGGGGTACTATTCGTAATGTCGGCTTTTGTGATGCCTGGAATGCCTTGATAAAAATAGGGTTGACTGATGGCTCTTTTCCGATTTTAGAGTCTAAAGACCTGACTTATCACTCCCTGATGGAAGCCTATCTTGGTTCAAAAGAAGGCACAGGTTCAGTCCGGGAACGGATCGCAGAATTTCTTGGAGAAAGTCCTTTTTCGCCTGTAATGCGCAAATTGGACTGGCTCGGTTTGTTTAGAAATAAAAGGATCGGGATGGAACGTGCGACGCCTGCCTTGATACTAGAGAATCTTTTACTAGACAAATGGCAACTAAAGCCTGAGGATAAAGATATGATCATCATGCGCCACGAGTTTGAGTATGAACTGGACGGAAAGCGTAAAGAACTGACTTCTACCTTAGTGATGAAAGGTAATAATTCTACGGATACAGCAATGGCAAAATTAGTTGGTGTACCCATGGGCATTTTTGTGAAATTAGTAATGCTAGGTAAAATAAAGGCAAAGGGAGTGCAGATTCCGGTGATGAAAGAAGTGTATGATCCGGTACTTGAAGAGTTAAAAGAACTTGGGGTAGAATTTGTGGAAGAGGAGCGGGATATTGAATAATCGGCCTACTTCCCCCTTTTCAAATAATAAACAAACGCTCCCAAAGATAATAGCCCTGACAACCACATCAGCGCCGAAGTAGTAATCGCAGCTCCTTCGATGCCATACCAGCGGATCATAAAATAGTTAGCGATCAGGTTGATGACTAAAACTAGGACGGAGAAGAGGGCATTTATCTTTGGCCAGCCAATAGCTGAAAGCATATTTCCCATTGGTACCCTAAATAATATTCCACCGACTACTCCGATAGCAAAAATAAACATGAGCCGGGGATGCCCCTGATATTCAGCACCAAATATGGAGAGTAATGGCGCAGAGAAAAAGTAAAAAAACAGGATTATTCCAATACTTATCAGCGAGAATATTTTTAAATAATTCCAATAATATTGCTGTAAAGCGGGCTTGTTATTTTTTGAGGTACTGGCAAGTTTGACAAAATCGGTCATCATAACCGCACTGGCAATAATCAAAATACTAAAAGGGATAATACTAGAGGCTTTGTATTGGGCTACCAATTCTGCGTCACTTAGCAGGTTGCCAATGAGAAGTATATCGATAGCAAATAATAACTGGGAGAGCAGTCCGCCTGTACTCATGTATAAGCCGTAATAAAAGAGTTCTTTTGAATCAAAATTAAAAGATGCTTTTATTTTGGCAATACGATTTTTCGGAAGATCAATAGGGTAGAGCTTTAGCTTTTTTAAATAATACAGGCCAACAAATAGGGGAATAATAATGACACTAAGTACATAGCCCATTCCGCCAAAAAAATAGCACATCCCTACATTGAAAACAAGGAGTA
>JBLHJZ010000516.1:0-4113 GCA_047619515.1 Saprospiraceae bacterium
TGTATGTCTATCAAAAAAGTCAAATTCCTTATTTGTATTCAGTCTAAATAATAAGCACAAATATAAACTTAATTCTCGTTCATTTTATTTTACCTAGGAATTTTTACAAAGCTATTACAAGAATGCAAAACACCGTGTTAGTAGCAAGGGAATAAAAAAAGCTATTGTATGACATACAATAGCTTTTTTTTAAATATTTGATAATCGATATATTTTAGATCACTTTGTCAGCGCAGCTTGAACTAGCGAAGGCTTCCGGTTTTGCTTTGAAAACGAAACCCATCCCAAGTATATAGCCCATCGCCTCTTTAAGTGCGGTATTAGATTGAAAATGTGGATCTGTATTGATATCTGCGTGAACTTCTAATGCCACATCATAAGCATCTAACAAATCACAAAGATCATAAGCAATCTCAACTGATTTGGCTACTTCGAGGATCATTCTTTCTTTGATACTCATGGTGTTAGAAGTCTTATAATTACTAATAAACATAAAGCCACCTTTCTTTTCTCTCAAAAAAACAATAACAGTAGCAAACTCTGTGACTTTACCCCTGACCTGAGAGTCAGTGCCAATACATACTTTCAGTTTATATCCTTTTTCGCTTTCTTCAAAGAGGGTTTTTTCAACAGCATCTTTGATAGGTAATTTAATCTTATCTCCGTTTAATCTTCGCCAATTCATATTGCTTTTATTTTGATAATTCCTCTAAAATACGTATTTAATTTGTAGAAACAATAAAGAATCAATAATTTCATATTAAATTATAAACAATTTAACAAACTACTATCGCAAAAAAGTTCCAATTCCTTGATATAAACTTACTATTCAAAGACAAAATACATTCAAAACTCCTTTCTCCGCTGTCACAAATCATTCTAATAAATACATCCACAACATTTATACGGTTCCATATTTGATTCAAACTTATTGGCATTATAATTATAAGCTTCCCAAACAAAAGAGTTTATATTATTTCCAGAATAGAGATTTCCAGAATTTAAAAAAACATAGCGTTGAAAAAACAGAGTCATTCCACAGAAGGTCAAGGCACAAAATACATTAAATGGATTTCGTTCAGTAGTCTAATCCTATTCACCGCTTACCTCATTATTAATTCGTATTATGAAGTTCGGGAAGTGAGCCTTGATCTTGCTCTCCAACTTTTGATCAGAAATACTATTCTCTCTACCGTTTTTATATTTATATTTTCAATAACGATTAATCGCTTATTCAAAAGAATAGAGGATCTTATTCTGGAGAAAGAAAATGCAGAATACAAAGCAGCCATTAAAACCCAGTTTTTATCGACGATGAGTCATGAGATCCGGACACCCATGAATGCGGTTATTGGTTTATCCAACATACTACTCCATGAAAACCCAAGAAGAGGTCAGGTTGAAAATCTGGAAACTTTAAAATTCTCTGCTGATTTACTCCTATCTCTCATCAATGACATCCTTGATTATAGCAAGATTGAAGCTGGAAAAATAAGCATAGAGCACTATGAATTTGAACTTCATAGTGTATTAAATAGCATCAGAAATACACAAAATATTAAAGCCCGGGAGAAAAAAATTAACCTAGGTTTATCCATTGACCCCGATGTTCCACAGAAAGTCGTAGGAGACCAGGTAAGACTTAGCCAGATATTGACCAATCTGGTCGGCAATGCAATAAAATTTACAGAACAGGGATCAGTGGATATCAATATTAAACTGATCCAAAAAACAGAAGATATTAGCACTATCCGTTTTGCGATAAAAGATACGGGTATTGGTATATCGAAGGATAAATTTGATCAGATATTTGTTAGTTTTTCTCAGGCAGAAGCAAATACTACCCGAAAATTTGGCGGCACCGGACTTGGCCTTTCCATCACCAAACGACTCTTAGAACTTCAAAATAGTGAAATTCAACTAGAAAGCGAGCTTGAAAAAGGATCAACTTTCTATTTTGACCTGATGTTTGATACAGTAGAACAAAAGGAAGTTATAGAAAAATCAGTCGCGAAGGTCAATTTTACATCCTTTGATAATTTTGACGGACAATCTGTTTTGTTGGTGGAGGATAATAAGATCAATGTCATGGTAGCAAAAAAGTTTTTAGTAAAATGGGGATTGAATATTGATGTAGCGGAAAATGGTGAAATTGCACTTGATAAAGTACAAAACAATGATTTCGCAATCATTTTGATGGATTTGAATATGCCAGTGATGGACGGTTATACTGCTACTCAGAGTATCCGAAGGTTGAAAAATCCAAAATATCAGGACATTCCGATTATTGCTCTTTCTGCTTCTGCCATTGCAGGTTATCGCCAAAAAGCTATTGATGCTGGTATGAATGCTTTTATTACCAAACCATTTAATCCTGAAGAACTATATTCAACGCTGGTTAAATTTATAAAGGTACCCGTTTAAAAATAACATATTTTATCCCATGACTTAGATCATGTTTGGAGTTTAGCATTCGGCCTACAAACGCCTTTTTTTGCTTATACTTCGCTTAAAAAATCCTCATTATGCTAAGGCATAACTCCGGTTTTTGAATCTCGTCTAAACAAAAAACTGCCAATTTTCGGCTTGAAGCCCAAACTCCAATCGTGATCTTAACCTGCTTAATATTTTAGTCAGTTTTTTTTCATTGTGGTATAGTTGTAAATTTCAAGCAGGGCTTTTATATTATTATTACCTTGCGGATCGTTTTTAAAAATAAAAATACAACTGATGGCTCAATATCGAATACTTCTCTTATTTTTTATACTTAGTGTAATGACTTGTACCTCTCAAAATGGAAAAATACATAGCAGTGTTTATACCAATCATCTGGCAAATGAGAGTAGCCCCTATTTATTACAACATGCCAATAATCCAGTAGACTGGCATCCCTGGGGAAACGAAGCTTTGGATAAAGCAAAGAAAAACAACCAATTGATCTTAGTTTCTATCGGCTATTCAGCCTGCCATTGGTGTCATGTGATGGAGCATGAGTCTTTTGAAGATACGACAGTGGCAAAAATCATGAATGATAATTTTGTGAGTATAAAAGTAGATCGGGAGGAACGTCCGGATATTGATGATGTGTATATGAGTGCCTGTCAGCTATCCTCCGGGAAAGGTTGTGGCTGGCCTCTGAATGCTATTGCACTACCCGATGGCAGACCGGTATGGGCAGGAACTTATTTTCCAAAAAAACAATGGCTGGAAGTTTTAGATTATTTCATCAAAATAAGCGCAGAAGAGCCTGAAAAACTTGAAGAATATGCGAAAAACCTCACCGGAGAACTTAAATCTGGGGAGAATATTGTCATAAACACTGCTGATCAAAATTTCAATAAGGAAACCCTGGATGAAATCACCAAAGCTTTTTTAAAGAATATTGATTTTAAAAAAGGGGGAAGAACCGGTAGCCCTAAATTCCCAATGCCTAATAATTATGAATTTTTATTAGGCCAATATTACCATAATGATGATCAACAAGCGCTGGACGCTGTTTCGACTACCTTAAACAAAATGGCGAATGGCGGCATTTACGACCAGATCGGCGGAGGTTTTTCCAGGTATTCTACAGACGATTTATGGAAAGTTCCGCATTTTGAAAAGATGCTTTATGATAATGGCCAACTGGTCAGTTTGTATGCTCATGCCTATAAAGCCACTAAAAATCCATTGTATAAAAAAGTAGTAGAAGAGACACTGGATTTTATTAAAAGAGAATTGACGGATAAGTCCGGCGGTTTTTATTCTTCTCTGGATGCCGATAGTGAGGGCGAAGAAGGTAAGTTTTATGTGTGGACTCAGGAAGAGATTGATGCTGTTTTTAAGGAGGAGAAAACCAATAAGATTTTTAAGGACTACTACGCTATCGTAGCCCGTGGTAACTGGGAAGACAAGAAAAATATTCTGCTCCGGTCAAAAGATATTGAGGAGATCGCCAAAGATCATAAGCTTAGTGTGGAGGAGATTACCACTATTATTGATCAGGCCAAAACGACCTTGATGGCTGCTCGTGACAAACGGATCAGACCGGGAACGGATGATAAAATACTGACGAGTTGGAATGCACTGATGTTGATCGGATATATAGATGCGTATAAAGCCTTTGGTGAT
>JBLHJZ010000517.1:0-4100 GCA_047619515.1 Saprospiraceae bacterium
TACACCCCTGTACTAAAAGTAAGTAAAGAAAAAACCATCCGATTCCAATATCCGTTTTATGCTAGGCCTTCAGGCAAAACCGCAAGTTTCCCTACCCGGTCCCAGATTGACGGTGAAGGCGTTTTATTAGGAAAAGAGTTAGAACTAGCCTATGCTGAAAATTTAGCTGATATCTACTTTATGCAGGTTCAGGGAAGTGGTGTCGTCCAATACCCGGATGGCAGCAGGGAAATATTTGCCTATGCCGGAAGCAATGGACATTCTTATAGCAGCATTGGTAAATATATGATTGATAAAGGCCACACCACTCCAGCGAAAGTTTCCCTGACATGGATCAAGCGTTTTTTAGCAAAGAATCCTGACTTAGAAAAGGAGATACTTTTTACTAATAATTCTTATATCTTTTTTGAAAGAGCAAAATACCAGAAAACACCTAAAGGAGCTGGAATCGTCCCCTTAACCACGGATTATTCAATTGCTGTTGATCCAAGGTATATTCCTCTTGGAAGCTGTCTTTTATCTGCCGTTCCTATCATCAATAAAAAAAATAAGGTCGTAAGTCATGAGTATAGATTGCTGGTAGCTCAGGATAAAGGAGGTATAATCAAGGGAACCGGTCACGTGGATTTATACTGTGGCGTGGGTGTACAGGGCAGAAAAAAAGCCAGTGCATTACACCATTATGGTAAGATGTGGCTACTCCTGCCTAAGGAGGACAAAACTGCGCCTAAGGACGATATCCTAGCTACTTTATAAGTTAAGAGCATTTTGGGGATTTAGCATTCGGCCTACAAACGCCACTTTCTTGTTTATACTTCGTCCCAAAAATCCTCATTATGCTACGGCATAACTCCGGTTTTTGGGTCTCGCCTAAACAAAAAACTGTCAGTTTTCGGCTTTAAGCCCAGATCCCCAACATGCTCCAGGAAAATAAATAATACTTAAAGCCCTTTGATTTTCGCTGTAAATCAAAGGGCTTTTACATATACTAGCTTGTAAACCAAATTTTAACAAAAATAAATTTTGATTATACAATAAAAATAATTTATCTTTGTTCCTATCCATGAATAATTAATGCGCTCTATCTTTACCAGAGAACAAATACTTGCCGAGAGAACTTTATTCACACTTACTTTAAAAATTTAGAAGTTTAGAAGTTTAGTTAGTATTCGAAACGTCTTCGATTATCTCACCAAACTTTGAATTGGTTTTTCAAGCTAAATGAAAACAATTGAACAAACTTGTTTTGCATATACATTTTAGGCTTGAAGATTCTCATACTATTTGAAAATAAAAATTTGTTCATCTAAATTAATTGGTATCCTATGGAACATGTCAACAAACAGCTAGGGGGCAACCTTGGCCTTTTTGAACAGCGTAATTCAGACCCCAAACCGAAGCCTTTTATGGAAGGCCTCAATATTGCAATTCTGATATTACTCGGTAGTGGAGGTTTATACATTTATTGTAATATTATGTCTCCCAAAGAGCCTCCTATTAATTTTTCAGGAATCACAACCAATACGGTTATAATTAAGCCTCAAAAAGAACATCGTGAAAAAGAGAGGGAAACAGGCGTTCAAAAAGAGCAATTGGTGATAAAAGGTCATCAGGAAGCGGGAGAAAAGATTACGGTCACTATTGACAATTTTGATGTAAAAGCAAGATACACCATTGATTTTGGAGATGGTCATACCAGGGCTGCCATGAATAATAGTATAGCGCATATCTATCGGAAACCCGGAAATTATAAGCTCCTTTTGAAAATAGGTTATGAGAATGAACCGGTTCAACACGTTTCAAAGGAAATCTATATTGACCAGCCTATTGAAGTGGATTCAGATGCTTATTATGAAAAATAATTTATTATAATTCTACCTATTCTAAAAAAGCTGATTATGTTGAATAATTGGCTTTTTTTCATTAAAAGAGCACAAAAAAGTGATATTCTTATTTCTTTATATCAATTTTCATTAAATTTAATGTTGAAACGAAACGCTTGCAGTTTTCTTTTTATTAAATTCAAACTTCATTATGAAACAGCTAAAACTCATTTTGGAAAAATCAGCATTCGGAGTTTGTAGTTATCTGGGTGAGAAAATGGGTATTGCAACCGCTCGTGTCAGGGTATATTTTATTTATCTGACCTTTGCGGCTTTAGGCTCTCCCATCCTATTTTATCTTTTTATAGCATTTTGGCTCAACATAAAGGTGTATATCAAGCAAAAACGTAAAGCGCTTTGGTGGTAGAACTAGTGATCGTTTCACCTGTGACTGTGATCGTTTCACCTGTGATTGGGCTAGGCCCATGTGATCGACCTACGGTCTTGTGAGGTCGCTTCGGAGCGATTTCACAAGATCGTAGGTCGATCACTACATCACATGCAAAGCGATCACCTTTTATAGGCTTGCTTTTCTTGGGATTGCTATGAAGGAGGAAGGAGAAACGAGGAGTTGCTTTCCCAAAAATGTCTACTGCTCAAAAGCGTATTGAATAATATTAGCCCCCATTTTTAAGGCTTGCTGTCTTAGTTCTTCCGGATCTTTGTGTACATCCCAATCTTCCCAGCCATCTCCGAGGTCGCATTCATAAGAATAAAATACCACTACCCTGCCTTCCAAAATAATTCCATAACCCTGAGGTGGTTTATCATCGTGCTTATGGATTTTAGGTAAGCCGTTTTTAAAAGAAAATTTTTGCTTATAAATTTCATGCTCCCAAGGTAGTTCGATTAAGGACTGTTCGGGAAAAACCTTTTTTAAGGCTAATCTTACATATTCATCCATCCCATAATTGTCATCGATATGCAAAAAACCACCCCCAATCAGGTAATTTCTAAGGTTTTCAGCATCAGCATCCGAGAAAACTACATTGCCATGGCCCGTCATATGGACAAAAGGATAGTTGAACAATTCTGCGCTGCCTACTTCGACCGTAGCATATTCCCCGTCCAGGTTTGTACCCAATTCCTGGTTACAAAATTTTGCCAAATTAGGTAAAGAGGTTGGATTCGCGTACCAGTCCCCTCCTCCGCTGTATTTCAGCAACGCTATTTTTAATCCGGCAGGAGCTTCTGCAGATTCAAAAGAAGTAAGGCAAACGGTAATCAGGAAGAAAAATATTATCTTTTTTAGCATTGATTTTTTTTTATACTTTGTAAACGGAAGTCCAGCAATTAAGTTTTTTGATTAAACGCTTAGGAAGTTACTTTAGCATTTTTAATCCGTATTTTATCATATGTCTAAGCCAGCTTAGAGCATGTTGGGGATTTATTCTTCGGGCTGCAAATGTCCATTTTCGGAACCTCGCTTCGCTATTTTTAAGCCACGTAGCCAGCTATGCGGCTTAAAAATAGCTTCTCGAGAACCCAAAACTGAACATTTTCGCTTCCAAAAACAAATCCCCAACATGCTCTTATGGGATGAAGAGGCTATTTGCTTTTTTACTCCACCTTAATTTTTGGATTAATCTTCTTTAATGCCCCGATCATTTCCTCTTTTTCAATAGGAAATATACTCATCCGGCGATTTTTGTTGTACACAATTGTCAATTGATACTCCGTATTTTTCCTTTTGATCAAAGATTTGGAATCCTTAATCAATCTTTCAATCTTATTGATGGCGATTTTATTACTAAACGGGCCGGATTTTATGATCAAAACCTCCTCTTCAATTTTACAATCTGAATCCAGCATCCCCCAAACGATAAGGGCACATAATACGCCCAGGATCAATATAAAATACAAGGGTACAACATAGTCCATATTGAACACCATCAGTTGCGAAACCACAATCAAGCCTACGAAGGCGAAGGCTAGGATTTTATTACTTTTCTGTTTGAATATTTGAGACATGAGGAGGATTTTAGAAATTAGTGGTTATTTGTATTGACATTTAAACATAAGGTTAACTATCATAAAAAGCGGTCAAGTAATCAAGAGGTCAAAAATTCCATACTTTCTTAACCTCTTGATTACCTGACTGCTGAGTTTATTCTATTTTTTTTCAAACACCTAATCTGGTAAGCCAGTACCATTTGGACTTCTCATTATGCGAATTCCAAACACAATAGGCACATAGAAAAAACAGACGTGTAAAAT
>JBLHJZ010000518.1:0-4099 GCA_047619515.1 Saprospiraceae bacterium
AATGATGTGGAGAAAATAATCGTAATCAATAAAGAGAAAGTAGAAGTCTATTTATATAAAAATAAACTCGGCACAGATAAATATTCTGAATGGAAAGAAGGTGCCCAAGGTCCTCATTATTTTTTTACTATCGGCTCCGTGGAAGCCTTCGAAAACCGGCTTTTCGCTATCAAAGAAAAGCTTCAATTAGATCAGTTACCACCTGTTAAATATATCACACAGACCAATTGGCTGCCAACACTGTTTTCCTGGCTGATACCGATTTTTATTATTTTTGCAATTTGGATGTATTTTCTCCCCATAATTGGGAAATCAGGTGGTAGGGGCGGAATGAATCCTTTTGATTTTGGCAAATCTAAAGCTACTCTATTTGATAGTACTAATCAAAGTAATGTCACCTTTGAAGACGTGGCAGGTTTGGAAGAAGCCAAAGTAGAAATCCGGGAAATCGTTGAGTTTTTAAAAACACCGGAACACTATACTCGCCTGGGTGCTAAAATACCAAAGGGCGTCATTATCGTCGGCCCTCCCGGTACAGGAAAAACCCTTTTGGCAAAAGCGGTAGCCGGAGAAGCAAAGGTTCCTTTTTTTCATATTTCGGGCTCAGAGTTTGTGGAAATGTTTGTCGGAGTAGGTGCATCCAGGGTTCGGGATTTATTCAAAAAAGCGAAAGCGAAAGCGCCGAGTATAATTTTTATTGATGAAATAGATGCCATTGGCAGAGCCCGGGGCAATTCTCTTTCTCTGCGATCCAATGACGAAAGAGAAAGTACCCTCAACCAGCTACTCTCCGAAATGGACGGCTTCGGCACCAATAGCGGTGTCATCGTTTTAGCGGCCACCAACAGGGCGGATGTTCTCGACAAAGCCTTGTTGCGCCCTGGCCGGTTTGATCGGCATATCTATCTTGAATTACCAGACCTCTCTGCACGAAAAGCAATCTTCGAGGTCCACCTGAAATCACTTAAACTAGCTAAAGATATTGACGTGGAAACACTGGCAACGCAGACGCCTGGCTTTTCGGGGGCTGACATCGCCAATATCTGTAACGAAGCTGCTTTGATTGCTGCCCGCCATGGAAAAGAGGCCATTGAGATGTCGGATTTTGAGGAAGCAATTGATCGCATCATTGCAGGATTGGAAAAGAAAAATAAAATTATCTCTCCTGAAGAAAAACAGATCATCGCTTATCATGAAGCAGGCCATGCGACGGCAAGCTGGTTCCTTAAACACGCCGACCAATTGATGAAAGTGTCTATAGTCCCCAGAGGGAAATCATTAGGTGCTGCCTGGTATCTGCCGGAAGAACATTTGATTTATACAAAAGCTCAATTTATGGATCGCTTAAGCGCTGCATTGGGAGGAAGAGCTGCCGAAGAATTAGTTTTTGATGAAGTATCCTCCGGTGCTTTGGATGATCTGGAAAAAGTGACCAAACAGGCTTATACCATGATCGCTTTTTATGGCTTCAATGAAACACTTGGCAATACCAGCTACTACGATAGCAACGGACAGTATGAGCAATCTTTACAAAAACCTTATAGTGAAGCTACTGCCCGGTTGATTGACGAGGAAGTTAGAAAATTAGTCGCCAGCGCTTATGCCCGTGCAAAATCCGTATTGGCCCAACATCGAAGAGAATTGAAAGAACTGGCCGAATTATTAATAGAAAAAGAAGTAGTAGAAAAAAAAGACCTGCTACAAATATTTGGAAAGCGAGAAATAAAAAATAAAAAGTTACTCAAAAAAATAATTTAACATCATGAAAGACATTAAAAGCATTTTAGTCCCTATTGATTTTTCAGACGCTGCCAATAATGCGCTACGTTATGCAATCTGGCTGGCTTCTAATCTCAAAGCCAAGGTCAGATTATTACATGTTATCTATCCCGAGTTGGAACCCGCAGATATGCCCGTAATGTCCGGTCGGCTGACTATCACCAAAGCCGAGACGTCAAAAGATCTCATGAAGGGCTTGGTAGAAAACTATTTAGCGGGCATTGGAAAAGAAAAGAGACCCGATATTGAAACGGAAGTGGAAGTCGGCGTACCCGGCACTCTGGTGGCTCAAATTGCAGGGAAACACAGGGTCGATTTAATCGTCATGGGTACAAAAGGTAAGCATAACCTCCTCGACAAAACCATCGGAAATGTAACGCTTTCGACAATGGATATTTCTCATTGCCCGGTACTGGTCATCCCCGAAAAGATAGATATCCTGCGGATCGAAACAGTAGCCTATTCAACGGATTTGGTAGCCTCTGATCCTTTTCATATCTGGAAAGTCGGCAAATTATTAGCCCCTATGAGTCCCATTCTCCGAGTCGTACATATCAAGCGAAAAATAGAGGAAGAAAAGGCAATGAAAATGGACGAATTGAAACAATTTTTTAAAGGAAATCCTCCTTCCCTGCAAGTTACTTTTCATAACGTTTTAAATAAAAATGTCACAGAGGAATTGGAAGATTTTATCAAAGACTGGGATGTTGATCTTTTGGTCATGAACAGACCTAACCGGACTATTATTGAACGGATTTTCCATTCAAGCCTGACCAGAAAAACGGCACTGCAAACTAAAATACCTTTTCTGGTCTTAAAATAAAACAGATTGAAAAAAAAGAAATGAAAAATATTCTATTCCCAACAGATTTCTCTAAAGCAGCCAAAAATGCTTTTGTCTATGCATTGAAAGTCGCTGAAAAAATGAATGCACAAATTACCATTTTGCATGTCAATCAGATGCCTGTGCTCGAAGTAGAAGGAAATCCTTATCCGGCTGATATTGAAAGAATTCAGGAATCGCTGGAAATGGAAGAAATGGAAGCATACAAAAACGGGCTGACAGCACTAAAAGCTATCGCTAAAGAACTCGGACTGGAGACCATTCCGCTTCAGCATATCATGGAGTACGGAAAGGTTCAGCAGACGATCATCAAGGTAGCTGATGAGTATGATATTGATTTTATCGTAATGGGCACCAAAGGAACTGGCTGGCTAAAAGAGGTATTTTTTGGAAGCAATACCGGAGAGGTTCTGGAACATGCCAACTGCCCCGTTTTGGCTGTTCCCGAAAAAGCAACTTTTGATAATAAAATTGATAAGATAGCGGTAACAACGGAGTTCCTAAAAAAAGAGAAAAAAGTCATCAGGGAAGTCTTAAAATTTGCTTCTTGGTTTGACGCTGTAGTGCATATTATCAATATAGATATTTCTCATACCCATTTTTATACAAAGAAAATGGACGAACTGAAAAAAGAGTTTGAATCTTTTGGTGATATACACTTTATAGTGATCAATAGTGATAACCTGCTGGAAGGGCTGGCTCAGTACCTTGAAAACAACTCTTTTGATATCGTCGGTATGACTACTCACAAACGGAGCTTTATCCAGGAGTTGTTCAACTACAGTAAAGCAAAAGCCATGACTTACCAATATAATATTCCAGTATTGTCAATACCGACTCATACGGTGTAAACAAAGCCCTGATACTTACCATAAAAGAAGTCAGCCTTGATGATGTCCAGGCGTATGATTTTGATGCTATTCTGGAGTTTCTCTGATGCCACTGACAAAAATCATCCCGGCCATTGATAGACTTCATCTCTAGGAAGCCGGATAGACTTTAACTTGCCATAAAAAAGATGCTTTACCCTCTTGAAAAAAAAATGTCTTTACCACTCCATTTGATCCATCCTTTTCGAAAAGGAGAAGTTATCGTCGTTGACGTTCGGTCTCCAATGGAGTTTATTCACGGACATGTTGAGGGTGCGCTGAATATTCCTTTAGAGACTATTAGTCAAAATGTAAAAATAATGCAGCGGTGGAAAAAACCGATTTTACTTTGTTCCACAGATGGAAGACGTAGCCAGCGGGCTTGGGAACAACTCCGCCAAAAATGGCTGGATGTATATGATGCAGGATCTTGGAAAGTATTAAGTGAGGTTCTGGAAAAGGCTTGAATCGGAGGGTTTCTACCATTTAGTATTTATTTAAATCTATTATCATGAATAGGAATCTCATATTTGCGCTCATGGTTATTGCAGTGGGAGGAATGGCTTGGGTCGTTACCAATAATCAGGGCATTAAAGAAAAAATTGTG
>JBLHJZ010000519.1:0-4096 GCA_047619515.1 Saprospiraceae bacterium
CAATCTTTCATCAAGCCGTACTCTAATACACGCTCTGTAAGAAAGACACTACTCTTCTCAAAATCCAATTTACTCTTATCCACATCCCAAAACAGATACGACGAAAGGTCTGATATTTTAAAAGTTGTCTTCATAATAATATCAAAATAAGAAAACTTTTCAAACTTTGCACCCTTTGTGCTCCTCAGCGGACGCTGTGTCCAGAAAAATCACCGCCCAAAGTCATCCTCCAATCTCACAATATCTTCCTCGTCAGACAAATTTTCCCGATCCGTATGCTGCCAAATCTCCGCGACGATTCCAAACTCCTTGAGACCAACCAATCGATGTCTTTCCCCCTGAGCCAGCACTACCTTTTCATTTTGCTCCAGGTGGTAAACATCTCCTTGTTCATCCGTTGCGCTTCGGACAACTCCGGCTGTTCCAGCGATCAATTTCCAAACCTCTGATCTTCGATTATGGTATTGCCAGGACAGTCGTTTGCCAGGAGCGACCACTAAAATTTTCGGGCTTATCTTAGCACCTTTGGTTAAGTTTTCTACCCTTTCTTCCGGATAAAAAGTCTTGATGAACTTCTCGGATTGATTTTCTTTAAGGACAAAAAATCCACCCCAGGGACGTTCGAAGTCTGTGCTTTCGAATTGGAAACCTTTGGCTTCTAGCTCGGTTTGGAGTTGGGTGAAGATTTGTGTTTTTTTCATTTTGGTATCGAGGCTGCTTTAAAAGAAAAGCTGGATTTTTGGATGAAAAATAATAGCCACAAAGCGACAAAGGTACAAAGGCACAAAGGCACAAAGAGGCAATGCTGTTTTTAGCGCCTTTGTGTCTTCGTGGCAGAATTAAAATTTGACAATTTTACAGGCTGAAGCCTGCGGCACGACTAGTCAAAAAGCGACATTAGCTCCTGCTTGTCCAGGGATTTAAGGACATTCTCATCCGTTCGAATAAGATCTTTCGCGAGGGTTTTCTTTCTTTCCTGAAGCTTGAGGATTTTTTCTTCGATCGAATCCTTACAGATCAGTTTGTATGCAAAGACCTGCTTATCCTGGCCGATTCGATGAGTACGGTCGATCGCTTGTGCTTCAGCAGCAGGATTCCACCAGGGATCGAGAATATATACATAATCTGCCTTGGTAAGATTCATACCGGTATTCCCTGCTTTGAGACTGATAAGGAAAATTTTGATATCATCCTGATTCATAAATTTTTCCACCTCTGCCTGTCGCTTAACCGTTGAGCCATCGAGATAGGCATATTTTATTCCCCGTTTGTCGAGCTCTTTTCTTACGATAGCCAATAGGCTGACAAACTGGGAGAAGACCAGCGCATTATGTTGATCCAGTTCTTCCGTTAGATTTTGAAGAAGGATATCAATTTTTACAGATTCTGCATTCGACCCGGAGAAGGAAGAATTTAGGAGCTGCGGAGAATTACACATCTGGCGTAGGCGGAGCAATCCATCCAGCATCTGGAACTTAGATTTGTTGAGCCCTTTCTCTTCGACAGCGGCTTCAATATCTTCTTTGATCTGGCGTTTTAGGTTATTGTATAATTTGCGCTGGGTAGCACCCATTTCGCAATAGATAATAGATTCGGTCTTATCGGGCAAGTCCTTGGCTACCTGTTCCTTGGTACGCCGTAAGAGAAAAGGATGGATCAGTTTCCGGAGCAGTTTAGCAGCGTCCGTATCGCCATTATTATCAATAGGAACCGCAAAATTATTTTTGAAACTGGTCTTAGAGCCCAGCAACCCGGGCGAAGTAAAACTCAGTTGGGCATACAGATCAAAAGTGTTATTTTGGATAGGTGTACCGGTCATTGCGATTTTATTGGTGGATTGCAACAAGCGCATCGCTTTATAGCGCTTGGACTCTGGGTTTTTGATCGCCTGGGATTCGTCGAGGATAATATAATTGAATTTAAAATCTTTTAAAAGCAACATATCAGAAGTCGCCGTATCGTAAGTCGTAATAATGATATGATAAGCAAGCAAGGTCTCGATTGTTTTTGATCGCCCCGACCCGTGATGAATCACATAGTCTAAACCCGGGCAAAATTTATCCAGCTCTGCGCTCCAGTTGAACAACAAGCTACGAGGAACAATAACCAAAGAAGGCGGCTTACCGACCTGGTCTGCCAAGAGGCTTATTACCTGGAGTGTTTTTCCCAGGCCCATATCATCGGCCAGGATACCGCCAAAACCGGACTCATCGAGAAACTTGAGCCAGGCAAAGCCGTGGGTTTGGTACAATCTTAAATTTGCTTTTATACCCGTAGGAATTTTATACTTCTTATTGGTATCATATTCGGCCAGTCTTTGCTTTTTCTCTTTGAGTTCTTTGAGCATTTTTTTATCATCAATCTGCTCAAAGAGATCTTCCACAATATTAAAACGGTATTTGGATATTTTAATACCTTCTTTATCGACATCGGCTACGGCCAGGATCTTCTTTGCCTGAGCCAGCCACTCTTCCGGTAAGATCCCCATGGAGCCATCTTTGAGTGTGACAAAGGACTCTTTATTACGAAGCGCCCGGATCCAGTCTGCAGGTTTGACTTTCTCCGTCCCGAATGATACGCCCATATTTACCTCAAACCAGTCGATCCCGGATTTGACATGGGAGTGAGTCGATGCCCTGAATTTACTATATTTAAACTTGCTCAGGTTTTCCTGACCCAAGACTTCCACGCCGGTACTTTCACAGGCTTCGTTAAAATGAACGAACCAGTAATCGTTGATCATAGCTTTGATGTCGAGGAAGACAAAGTCTTGTACCTGAATGCCCTTATTAAATTGTGGATGGGCATTTTTAAGAAAATCAATCAAAAACAGCCGGTCGGTATCATCTACCTTGAATATTTTTTTATTGATATAATAACTATCCTCATCGAAAGCATTAAAACTATATTCTCCATACTTTAGTCGAGGTTCAAATAACACAAAGGTTCCTACCTCTCTCAGTAAAATTTGGTACTGTGGATTAGTCAACAATTGTTCTTCCATAGTCAAACCGGGTTCTTCTGCTACTTCAAAATATTGTTTAAAGCCATTTATTAATTTGGTATAATCTTGTTTATTGGTATAAGGCAGGATGATAGCATCTTTGTCATGAAAAAGATCCATAAACTCCTGGAAACGATAATTTGGATGCAGGTAGGCCGCATTATTGGTCGCACTAAAAACCGCATTGGAAAAGATAATTTTTTTATAATCGAAAGGCTGCCCGTCAAGTGTAATATCGCGGGTGAGGTGGACGAGGCCATCTTTCCTTTTTATCGAGAATTTGCATTGTAAAAAAGAAGGATTAAACGCGATCAAAAATAAATCGGAGGCTTTTATAGTACCATACTCAGGATGACCCTTATAGACGTATTGGTAAATCTCATTAAGGGTGTCCGTGTTGTCCTCGATCGCATTTTTGAACTGTTGAAAACGGATAGCCGGATCTTGCTCCTGGCAGGCAAAAAATAAAAGCCGGCCCAAGTCCGTTTGCAGTGGCGGGAATCCTGAAGGCAACTTCTCAATAGTCCGTTCCGTGGCATGGATCCCTTCTTTGGTTTTCAGGCCATAACCTTGAACGAACCTTAGATTGACCTTGGAATATTCTTGTTCATGAGGATTATCAAACCACAAAAAAGCGAATTTCTTTTGCCTACCCTCTTCAAGTTTAGCGGTTTGATATTGGATGGAAGCTTTACGGTTTTCTTTGGGGACGTCGATCATTTTCTGAGCGGATTTGATCCAATCCGGATTAACCATATTTTCCGCTAAGGGGCTAATACTAAATCCCGAAGGATCAAAAATGACGCAAAAATATTTATCGAAAGCATCCGGGTGGACCCCCGTATTTTTAACGCCGACAGCTACGATATTCTGATAGTCGAAACTGTCCCCTAAAAAACCAGAACGATCTAAAGCATGTTGGGCTTTGGTCAGGAGTGCCATTTGGTGGCTGCAAAGTGTTTTACTTTTAGTACTGCAAGTCAGGCATTTGACGAAGAACCCATCCTTATCTTTTTTGATGACAATCTTTTGTTCCTTATAATTATAGGAACGATAAGTGGCAGTAGTCCTCAGTTCGATTTCCGTTTCAGA